>JAICSD010000539.1 GCA_025937075.1 Vicinamibacteria bacterium
GAGCCGTCGATCGAGCCGCGATGCTCCACGTACCACGCGAGCAGCGATGCCGCCGGCCCGTGCACCCACGACTTCCCCGTATAGCCGAGCGCCGTGACGATCGCCGTCGACTCGGCGCTGTGATTCGTGCCAACGTCCTTGCGGACGCGCCGGTCGAAGTCGCGCGTGCGCCGCTTTGTGACGAGCGTGGTGACCGTTGCGAAGCCGGCCGCGCTCGCCGCAGCTGTCGCGACGAGCGGCGTCGCGCGACGCACCCTGATTCGAGGACGATGAATTGCGCCGAGTTTCATGGCATGTACACCGTGTCGGTTTCCGTGTCCGGGACGGGCGCCATCGGCATGTTGCGGCTCTGCGCCGGGCGCGGCGCCGGTAGCGCGTCGAGCTCGGTCTTCATTGCGTGATACGCTGGCGAATCCTCATCCAGTCCCTGCAGCTTGGACGGGTCGATCGCCTGGATCAGCCGCTCCGAGTGCTGGATCCGCGACTCTTCGAGCGGATGATCCGTGAACCACCCGTCGACAACGTTGGGCCGCTGTTGTCGCGTCTTCAGCAGCTCCTCGAACAGCGTCGGCACGCCGCGTGGGTCGATCCCCGCGCGAAGCGTGTTGACGACGGCTTCGGAATCCGCCTGTGATTCGTCATGACGCGAGTTGCGCGCGAACGCCGCCGAGTCACCCACCTGGATCGCCGCGCGCGCGAGCGTGCTGTTGCAGACGTTCGTGAGCATGCACACCGCCGCGATCCCGAGGTTCGCGCCCTGCTGTGTCTCCGACTGCTTCACCGAATGCCGCTCGATCACGTGTCCGATCTCGTGACCGATCGCGCCCGCCAGCTCCGACTCGTTGTGCGTGAGATCGATCAACCCGCGATTCACGTACACGAAGCCGCCCGGCAGCGCGAACGCATTCGCCTCGGCGGCGTTCACCACGTAGAAGTGCCACGGCAGATCGCTGCGGCTCGTACGCTCCGCCATGCGATTGCCGAGCATGTTGATGTATTCGTTCACGAGCGTGTCGTGCACGATCGGAAGCTGCGCATTGACCTGTGCAGCCGCCTGCTCGCCGCTCGCGACTTCCTGATCCTGCGACACGGCGCACGCGCCCAGACCCAGCGCACACGCCGCGAGCACGGACGCGATGCCGCGTGGCACCCCGGTCGCGCGGCACCGCGAACCCGATCTCGACGCAGCTGAGCTCATGGTACGTCCAATCGGGCAAGAGCTATTCCAGTACGGGCTCGGGCGCGGGTTCGACTGGGCTGTCCAGCGCGTCCAGTCCCACCAGGTCGCGCCAGCGCGCCGTCACCACGCCCACCACCGCCAACGTCCCGATTCCGCCCAGCACGACCGTCGCCACCGGGCCGATCAGCGCCGCTACCGAGCCTGACTCGAAGCCCCCGAGCTCGTTCGAGAGATCGATGAAGATGCTGTTGACCGCGTTCACGCGTCCACGCAGTCGATCCGGCGTGCGCAGCTGCAGCAGCGATGCGCGAATCACGACGCTGATGGAGTCGAACGCGCCGACGAAGAACAGAGCGGCCATCGAGAGCGGAAACGAGCGCGAGAGTCCGAAGACGAGCGTTGCTGCACCGAATCCGGCTACGGCGATCATGAGGAGCCGGCCGGCGCGTCGCAACGGCCCTCGATGCGCGAGCCACAACGCGGTCAGCAGCGCCCCCGCACTCGGCGCGGCACGCAGCCATCCCAGTCCAACGGGGCCGACACGCAGCACGTCCTTCGCGAAGATCGGGAGAAGGGTGGTCGCGCCCCCGAACAGGACCGCGAACAGATCCAGGGTGATCGCGCCGAAGATGATTCGCTCGTGCAGCACGAAGCGAATGCCGGCGGCGAGCGCGGCTCGCGTCAACGGCTCGCGCTCGATCGCCTGCTCGCGCGGATGCACGAA
>JAICSD010000463.1 GCA_025937075.1 Vicinamibacteria bacterium
AGACCGTCAGGTGCGCGAGGGGATCGTCTCGTTCGGGCTGTCGTCGTACGGATACGACATCCGGGTCGCCGACGAATTCAAGGTGTTCACGAACATCAACAACACCGTCGTGGATCCGAAGAACTTCGATCCGCGGTCCTTTGTCGACATCAAGACCGACGTCTGCATCGTCCCGCCGAATTCGTTCGCGCTGGCGCGGACGATCGAGTACTTCCGCATCCCGCGCGACGTCCTGACGATCTGCCTGGGGAAATCCACCTACGCGCGATGCGGCATCATCGTCAACGTGACGCCGTTCGAGCCCGAGTGGGAGGGGTTCGTGACGCTGGAAATCTCGAACACGACGCCGCTGCCGGCGAAGATCTATTCGAACGAAGGCATCGCGCAGGTGCTGTTCTTCCAGAGCGACGAAGCGTGTGAGGTGTCGTATGCGGACAAGAAGGGGAAGTATCTGAAGCAGCGCGGCGTGACGCTGCCGAGAATTTAGGCAGGAGATCAACTTCCAACTTCCAACTTCCAAGGCCCAACTCCCAACGCCCAACTCCCAACTCCCAACTCCAAAGGTCGCCATGCCTGCTGAACCGCCCCTCTTTCACGTCCCCGTTGCTGCGGGTCCTGCCTATGCCGAGCGGATTCAGCGGCTGCCGTCGAAATTCACCGCGACCCTGAAACCGGATCCGGACAATCGTGTGAACCACACTGCCGTCGCCGTCTGGGCGGCTGGCGAGAAGGTCGGCTATCTCCCCGCCGATTTATCGCGCGAGTATTTCGACGCGGTGAAGAGCGCGGGCGAGATCGAGTGCCAGGGACGGCACGCTCCCGTATCGGCGCACGACGACACGGGCGTCGACCTGCTGCTCGACCTGTCCGGCGTCCGTCGGGAATAGCCCATGCGCGTCATCGGCGGCCTGCTGTTCGCGATGCTGCTCATCCAACCCGGGCAGCCGCGAGTCCCCCTTCCTCCGTCAGCGGAACGTGCGTACCGCGTCGTCGCGCCCCTCGTGGATGGGACATCCGCGATGGAGATCGTGCGCTTCATGGATCAGTACTGGCGACTCGCGGGGAATCGCGGGTTCAACGCATCTATCGATCACATTCGCGCGGGTCTCGGCGCCGCCGGCGTGGCGAGCCGGGTGGAGGAGTTTCCGAACCGCGGCAAGGGGTGGGACTACACGGTCGGGACGGTCTCGTTCGCGGACTCCGGCGAGGTGCTGATCTCGCGCGAGCGGGACCGCGTCTCGCTGTGCATCAATTCGTTTCCAACGTCTCCGGACGGCATCGACGCTCCGCTCGTCGACTTGGGCAGCGGTAGCGCGGCTGCCGATTACACAGGGAAAGACGTGAAGGGCGCCATCGTGCTCGGCAGCGCCAGCACCGGCGCGCTCTGGCGCGAGGCCGTCGTCTCGCGCGGCGCCATCGGGGTCATCTCGACCGCCGTTGCTCCTTACATCCGCCCGGAGGATCCCGCGACGTTTACCAGCCAGGATCAGCAGGAGGTTTTCCAGTGGGGCAGCGTTCCGTACGACGAAGCGCGTAGAGCATTCGGGTTCAAGACCGGCTTCCGCGCAGCCTCACGGATGCGGGAACGCCTGAAGAAGGGGCCCGTGCACCTGAAGGTCGTCATCGCATCGTCGTTTTCTCCCGGGCCGAATCGGATGCTGATTGCGGAGTTTCCTGGGGCGACCAGGCCGGACGAGCGGATCGTCATGGTGGCGCACGTGCAGGAACCAGGCGCGAACGACAACGGCAGCGGATGCGGAACGCTGTTCGCGCTCGTCGTGGCATTGCACAAGGCGATGGCGTCTGGCCAGTTGCGCGCGCCCGGGCGCACCTTGACGTTCATCTGGGCCGATGAAGTGACAGGGAGTGAGTACTGGCTGAAAGCGCATCCCGATCAGGCGCGCGGCACGCAATACATGTTCGCGCTCGACATGACGGGTGAGGACACGGCAAAAACAGGCGGGACGTTTCTGATCGAGAAGCAGCCCGACCCCTCCGCTGTCTGGCAGCGGGCGTCCGACCCGCACACCGCCTGGGGCGCGAGCGAGGTCAAGGCAGCTTCGTTGAAGGGCAGTCTGCTCAACGATCTGCATCTCGCGATATGCCTGCGTCGCGCGCAGGACACGGGCTGGGCCGTCAGAACCAATCCCTACGAGGGCGGAAGCGACCACTCCGCGTTCGGAGCCGCGGGCATTCCGGCGCTCCTCGACTGGCACTTCACCGATCGCTACTACCACACCAACCTCGATCGTCCCGAGAAGACCAGCGCGGCGGAGATGACGAACGTGGGCGTCGCTGTCGCGACGAGCGCCTGGTTCCTGGCATCCGCAACGTCGACCGACATCGCGCCTGCGACCGCGCTGATCCTGCACGCCGCGCAGAACCGGCTCGCGCTCGAACACCGCCAGGGTGCTACGCCGGAGATTCTCACCGCGTGGCGGAAGTGGTACCGCGAGGCGCTCGATTCGGTCCGGCGTCTCAGCGTCGACGGCGGCGATACGTCTTCTGTCGATCGTGCCATCGCGCAGTTGGATATGACGTGAGCGCGCGCACGCCGGAACACACCCGTCGCTGACGCATTTCGATCCGCACGTCCTACATGGATGTGCCGACGATCGCTTTCGCGGTGTGGCTCACGTTCCTCGGCCGCGCCGGCGGCCACTCCATCCTCCACGTGGACCTCACGATCGATCGCGGCACAACCTCCGCGCGGATGGTGGATCGCGCGCTTCAGGAAGCGGGCGCGATCTGGGCGCCGTACGGCGTCGACGTCAGAGCAGCCGGGTGCTCGTCCGAGGCAGCAGCCCATTCGATTCCCCTGCACGTGGCTGTGCTGCCGCACCATCCATCGGACACACAGGAAGGCTCGATCGGTTCGATCGCGTTTGCGGTCGACACGCCGCTGCCGAACGTATCGTTGTACGTCGACGACGTCGATGCGCTCGTCGTGGCGACGCTGGGCGAGGAGGTGCACGCCTGGCCGGCTGCGCGGCGCGACGACGTCGAAGGGCGTGCGCTTGGTCGCGCGCTGGCGCACGAGATCGGCCACTACCTGTTACGCACGCGCCAGCACGCGCGTTCCGGGTTGATGCGCGCGCACCAGCCGGTCCCCTTTCTGATTGCCGTCGAGCGTCGGCGGTTCTCGCTTTCGCGGGGAGAGATCGTTCGCCTCGCCGTCCTTCATGCATCCGCGATGGATCCATCCAATCGTGTTACGACGGCCGTAACGGGCGATCGCGATTCGTCTCAGTCCAATTCCTGGCCGACAAGGTCCAGCACCGTCCTGCCAACGACTTACCGGTGAATTGGTCTGTGCCCGACTCCGCTTCGACCGCGCCGCGGAGCAGTACGAGAGTTGCACTGTTCGCAGCGTGTTTGCGCAAGAAGAGCAAGTTGCAGCGGAAGATGCGTTCCCGACCGAATCGGCGTTCTCGC
>JAICSD010000506.1 GCA_025937075.1 Vicinamibacteria bacterium
GATCCTCGAGAGCATCGTCGGCGAGCGCGGCGGTCTTCGTCAGGTGATGGAGCGCGTCGCGCAGGTCGCGGACACCGACGTGCCCGTGCTGATCCTCGGTGAGACGGGCTCGGGCAAAGAAGTGATCGCGCGCGCCATCCACGAGCGCTCGCGCCGCCGCAACGGCCCGATGGTGCGCGTGAACTGCGGCGCGATCCCGTCGACCTTGATTGAGAGCGAGCTGTTCGGCAGGGAGAAAGGGGCCTTCACCGGCGCGTTCACGCGCCAGATCGGACGCTTCGAGCTGGCCGATCATTCGACGCTCTTCCTCGACGAGATCGGCGATCTGCCCCTCGACGTGCAGGTGAAGCTGCTGCGCGTGCTGGAGCAGCGCGAGGTCGAGCGCCTCGGCAGCCCGCATCCGATCCGCGTCGACATCCGCATCGTCGCGGCGACGCACCGCAACCTCGAACAGCGCGTCGCGGAGGGCACGTTCCGCGAGGACCTGTACTACCGGCTCAGCGTATTCCCGATTCCGGTGCCCCCGCTGCGCGATCGCGGAGACGACATCACGCTCCTGATCTGGCGCTTCGTCAGCGAGTTCTCCAGCGCGTTCGGCAAGCGCATCGACACGATCGACGAGGAGAGCATGGCGGCGCTGCGCCAGTACGCGTGGCCGGGCAACGTGCGTGAGCTCCGGAACATCGTGGAGCGCGCGATGATCACCGCCAGCGATCATCGGCTCGTCATCCCGCTGCCGCGGACGACTGCCGCCGCGGCCCCTTCGGGACGCAGCTCGAAGCTGAGCGACGTCGAACGGGATCACATTCGCAGCGTCCTCGAGACCACCGGGTGGCGCATTCGCGGCGCCGCCGGCGCCGCCGATCGTCTCGGCCTGCGTCCGACAACGCTCGAGACGCGGATGGCGAAGCTGGGTTTGAAGCGTCCGCGGCCGGCATGACGGCGGCCCTGAAAGGGCCGCCCCACGACCGTGGCGCGGGCCTTTCAGGCCTGCGACCTGTTAACGCTGGGGCCCTTGCGCGGTGTTTGTCCCGGCTGCCGCTGCCGTCCCAATCTGCCGATCGAGCCCTGCCAGCGTCCAGCCGTTCGCGGTGTGGCGGAAGTGAAGACGAACGGGGCGCTGCCATTCCTGACGCCCGCCGTCGGCGACGAGATCTACCTGCACGAAACCTTGTGACAGCGATCGGATCTCGGGCGGCGCATGCACCGTCGACGTCGTGCCGCGCGTTTCGCCGAGCGGCTGCGTCTGTCCCGACGCGTTGTCGAAGCGCGACCAGACGGCACGGTACCCCGACGGCGCATCGGCAGCGCCCGCGGCCAACGCGGCATTGTCGAACGTCAACTCGCCGCCGGCGCTGAGCCGCGGGTTGACGATTGGATTGATCGCCGGGAGATAGGCGCGCGCGATCTTGTCGCGGCGCTGCGAGAGGACCGCCGCAAGATGCTGCTCTGCGGCCGCATCGCTGAACTGGCCCGTGTGCACGAGGGCCGCGATCATCGCATTGTCGAACGCCGCCACACGCCGCGCTGCCCAGAACGCGTCGTCGGGCAGCATTTCCATGTAGGCCCTCGTGGGAGCGTGCGGCTTCCACGTCAGCGGGTCGAAGGCTTCGGCTTCGAATCGTCCGATCGACGGATACACCGTGTACGGCGCGGTCTGCCACGGGCTGAGCGCAAATCCAAGCGAGAAGAGCCGCTTACGCGTGCTGTCGCCTTCGTAGAAGTACTCGAAGCCTTCGTCCCAATCGTGGGGACCGTTGGCGCCGATGCCGAACGTGGACCCGACGTCCTGCAGATAGTGTGTGATCACCGAGCGCCCGTTGACGCTCACGAGCGCGTCGAGCGTGTTGCCCGCCTTGAGGTCCGTGAGGTTCGTCCACGCGCCGAAGACGCGCAGCGCCCGCAGCTCGCGCCGGTGCTCGTGATCGACGACGTCGTTGGGATCGTCCGGCCGCGTGCCCTGGTACCGGAACGGTCCGAGGATCTTGCCGGGCAGGAGCCGTCCGGCGGCGGCGCGATACGTGCCGTCCTTGTTGCGCGCCGCGCGTTCGAACACGGCGTCGAGGTCCGAGCGGCTGAACGGCGTCCGCTTGCCGTTGGGCCGCCGCATCGTCGCCGACGGATCGATCGTGACGCGGGCAGGATCCACCGAGGTGATGTAGTTCTCGACCTGGTTGTAGCCGAGCGCCCAGAAGACCTTCGATGCGATGACCAGCGCGGCTGTTGCGCCTTCGGGAGAGCCGGGCGGATCGAACGAGACGAACCACGTCTCGCCGTTGGCGTCCTTCGCGGTGAACCCGGGCGCGTAGCCGGAGCTCTTCTCGCGGATGATCATCCATCGCTCGGGGTTGGGCGGCGGGCCGCTGTCGGGACCGCGGACGAGATCCTCCGACGAGAGCTGGTGCGCGACGATGCGGTTCGTGAACCAGCTCGAGTCGGGAACTTCATCGATCGTGTTGACGTTGCGCGCATGGATGTTCGAGGGCTGAACGCCTGACGTGACGAACAGGTTGTAGCCGAGATCGTAGACGAGGCCGACGTCCTCCGGCTGGGCACCCGAGGCGTCGCGGTTCTCCGGCTCGTGCGCCAACGGATCGTCCGGCAGAAACCGCGGCGTCGCCGCGGGTGCAAGCGCGACGGCGCAGACGGCCAGCGCGAGCGCAAGCCTGAGGCGAAGAGCGATCGAGGCGCGAATGGTAGC
>JAICSD010000122.1 GCA_025937075.1 Vicinamibacteria bacterium
AGGATCCAGCCGCGCTGCGGCTCGACGGGTCCGCCAATCCAGAGCGGCAGGTCGTTGCCTGCCTGGATCGGCGGCTCGAGCCGCACCATGTCGGTGGCCGGCATGTCGGTGCGGCGGTTCAGCACGAGTCCGAACGCGCCGTCCACCGAATAGTCGCAGAGAAGGACGACGGTCCTCACGAAATTGGGATCGAGCAGCTGCGGCATCGACAGCAGCAGCGCAGGGCGGAAGGAATCCGACATCGGCGACTCCGGTTATTCCAGCTCAGCGGCGACGCGTTTCAAATCCATCACGAACCGCCGCATTTCCTCGCGCCGGCTCTCGTCATCGGGTGCGCGAAGAATCGACGACGGATGCACGGTCGCGGTCACGCGCGGCGCGAGCGATGAGGGGACGAATGTCCCGCGCTGCTGCGACACCTTGAAGGCGCGGCCAAGCAGCGCCTGCGCGGCCGTTGCGCCGAGGCAGACGAGCACGCGCGGCTTCACCAGCAGGATCTCGGTCTCGAGCCAGGGACGGCACGCGGCAATCTCCGCGCCGTTCGGCTTCGCGTGGATCCGCCGCTTGCCGCGCGGCTCCCATTTGAAGTGTTTCACCACGTTGGTCACGTACACAAGCCGGCGATCGATCCCCGCTTCCTCGAGCGCACGATCGAGCAGTTTGCCCGCGGGACCGACGAACGGCTGGCCGGCTACGTCCTCGGCGTCGCCAGGCTGCTCGCCCACCATCATGATCTGCGCCTTGCGCGGCCCCTCGCCGAACACGGTCTGCGTCCCGCGCTTGAACAAATCGCACGCCTTGCAGTCGCGCGCGGCGCTGCGCACCGTGTCGATCGTCGGCTTCTCTGGGATGAGGTCCGAGACGGGAGGACCCTCGCCGCCGGCGTCAGCGGTGGGCCGCGGCGCCTTGCGCTGGGCAGGCGGTGCTTTGCGCGACCGATCGCTGCGGTCAGGCACGGCGCTGCTCCAGGGCCCATGCGACGTGCTCCTCGACGAGTGGCTCCGCGCACGACGCTTCGTCCACCTCTTCCAGCGCGGCGAGCGTCTCCTCATCGCGAGTTGCTCCCGCGCAGACGGCGAGGTTCCGCCGCAGCCGCTTCACCCCGGCACGCGACATGGCGCTGCCCTTCAGCGACGCGCGGAGGACTGCATCTGGCGTTCGCCAGAGCGCTGCCAGCGTAGGCGCATCGAACGTCGTCCGCGGCAGCCAGGGTTCGTCAGCCGTGACGGACGCGTGATGGTTCCATGGGCAGACTTCCTGGCAGATGTCGCACCCGTAGGCATGTGCGCCGAGGGCGCTGCGCTGGGCGACCGGGATGGATCCCTTCAACTCGATCGTCAGATAGGACAGGCACCGCGTCGCATCGAGCACGTACGGCTCGGTCAGCGCGCCGGTTGGACACGCATCGAGGCAGAGCGAACAACTGCCGCACTGATCGAGCGCGGGCGTATCCGGCGCGAGCGGCAGGCTGCAGATGATCTCCGAGAGAAACAGCCACGATCCACGGTCCGCGTTGATGAGGCAGGTGTTACGGCCAATCCAGCCTAGGCCTGCATGCTGCGCGTAGACACGTTCCTGGACGGGCCCGGTGTCCACGTACGCACGCGTCTCGAGATCGGGACCGCAGCGTTCGCGCATCCAGTCGACGAGCGTCTGCATGCGGCGGCCGATGACGTGGTGGTAGTCGTCGCCCCACGCGTAGCGCGCCAGCTGCGCATGGGTATCGTCCCAGCACGCCGTCGAATACGGCCGATCGGTGTTGTAGACGGTCCCGAGCACGACGACGGAGCGCGCTGAGGGCATCACGGCGCGAACGTCGGCGCGGCGATCGGCCGAGCGGTGCAGGTAGCCCATCTCGCCTGCGTACCCGCGGTCGAGCCACTCGCGAAACGCCGTTAGCTCGGGATGCGAGGTCGCAGGAGCGATGCCACAGAGGTCGAATCCCAGCTCGGCCGCCCGTTGCTTCACGTCCTCCGAGGTCACCATGTCGCATCCTAGAACAGGGGTCTGACCCCAGAGTGCCAGGGTACGGGGTCAGACCCCGCCGGGTCAGACCCTGCCAACCAGCTGGCGCAGCACGTACGGCAAAATCCCGCCGTTGCGGTAGGCGACCAGTTCCTCCGGCGTGTCGATGCGCGCGACCGCCGTGAATTCCTTGACGGCACCATCCGCGCCCGTCGCCCGCACCGTGACGTCGCCCACCGGCTTCAAGGAGTCGCCGATGCCGATGACGTCGTACACTTCGCGCCCTGTCAGCTTCAGCGACGCCGCCGTCTGCCCTTCCTTGAACTGCAGCGGCAGCACGCCCATGTTGACGAGATTGCTCCGGTGAATGCGCTCGAAGCTCTCCGCCAGCACCGCCGTCACGCCGAGCAGCAGCGTGCCTTTCGCGGCCCAGTCGCGCGAGGACCCGGAGCCGTACTCCTTGCCCGCAATCACGATCAGCGGCACGCCGGCCTCACGGTACCGCACGGACGCGTCGTAAATGGTGAGCACCTCATCGGACGGCAGCAGCGTCGTCCACCCGCCCTCCGTGCCCGGCGCGAGCTGATTACGGAGGCGGATGTTCGCGAACGTGCCGCGCACCATCACCTCGTGATTGCCGCGCCGCGCGCCGTACGAGTTGAAGTCGTGCACCTGCACGCCATTCGCGATCAGATATTTTCCCGCCGGGCTGTCGGCGGGAATCGAGCCGGCAGGAGAAATGTGATCCGTGGTGACGCTGTCGCCGAGGACCGCGAGCACGCGTGCACCTCGAATGTCGGTCGGCGCCGTCGGCTGCAGCGTCACGCCGTCGAAGAACGGCGGATTGCGGATGTAGGTGGAGTCCTCCGACCATTCGAACCGCTCACCCTCGGGCACAGGCAGGGTACGCCAGCGCGCATCGCCTTCGAAAACGTCCGCGTACTTCTCGCGGAACATGTCCTTTCTCACGGACCGAAGCATCGTTTCCTGGATCTCGCGTTCGCTCGGCCAGAGGTCCCGCAGGAACACGGGCGTGCCGGTCGCGTCGGCTCCCAGCGGCTCGCTCGTGAGATCCACCTGCATACGTCCCGCGAGCGCATACGCGACCACGAGGGGCGGGGACGCCAGGTAGTTCGCGCGCACCTGCGATTGAATCCGCCCCTCGAAGTTGCGATTGCCCGACAGCACGGAGGCGACGACGAGGTTCTTCTCCTTGACCATCGACGACACCGGCTCGGGCAGCGGACCGCTGTTGCCGATGCACGTGGTGCAGCCGTAGCCGACGAGGTTGAACCCGAGCTCCGCCAGGTACTCGAGCAGCCCTGCCGCGCGGAGGTATTCGGTTACGACCATCGAGCCAGGCGCCAGGCTGGTCTTTACCCATGGCGCCACTCTCAATCCCTTCTTCACGGCGTTGCGCGCCAGAAGCCCTGCACCAATCATGACGCTCGGGTTGGACGTGTTCGTGCAGCTCGTGATGGCCGCCACCACGATGGCTCCGTGATCGAGACGCTCCATACCCGGGACCGCCGCCTGAACGGGTGCGGCAACCGCGGCGGCGGCAGCGCCCGTTTGCGTCTTCGTATTCCCGGGCGCGCTCGTCTCCCCGGGCTTCGGCGGTGCCGGGGTCTTCGACTTGCGTTCCGCGAGCATCACCTCCAGCGCCTGCTGGAACTTCAACTTGGCCTGATTCAGCGACACGCGATCCTGCGGGCGCTTCGGCCCGGCGAGGCTCGGCTCGACGGTCGAGAGATCGAGATCGATCGACTGCGAATACACGGGATCCGGCGTCCCCGCCGTCCGGAACAGCCCCTGCTCCTTGGCGTACGCTTCGACGAGCCGCACGCGCGCATCGTCGCGCGCGGTGAGCCGGAGGTAATCGAGGGTCATGTCATCGATCGGGCAGATCGCGATCGTCGCGCCGTACTCGGGCGACATGTTCCCCAGCGTCGCGCGGTCGGCAATCGTGAGGAACTCGAGGCCAGGTCCGTAGAACTCGACGAACTTGCCGACGACCCCCAGCTTGCGCAGCCGTTCGGTGATCGTGAGCACGAGATCGGTCGCCGTCGCTCCTTCGGGCAGGCGATTCGTGAGCCTGAATCCGACGACCTCCGGAATCAGCATCGAGATTGGCTGGCCGAGCATCGCCGCTTCGGCTTCGATGCCGCCGACGCCCCAGCCCACCACCCCCAGCCCGTTGACCATCGGCGTGTGCGAATCGGTCCCGACGAGCGTGTCGGGATACGCGTGGCGATCGCCGTTGCTCTGCTCGCTGAACACCACGCGCGCCAGATACTCGAGATTCACCTGGTGCACGATGCCGGTATCCGGCGGAACGACGCGGAAGTTCTGGAAGGCCGTCTGTCCCCAGCGAAGGAACGTGTAGCGCTCCTTGTTCCGCGAGAACTCGAGCTGCGCGTTGAGCTCGAACGCATTGCGCTCCGCGAAGTGGTCGACCTGCACGGAGTGATCGATGACGAGCTCGACCGGCTGCAGCGGATTCACCCGCTTGGGATCGCCGCCGAGCCTCACGACGCCGTCCCGCATCGCCGCGAGGTCGACGACCGCGGGCACGCCCGTGAAGTCCTGCAGCAGGACGCGGGCTGGCATGAAGGCGATTTCCTTCTGCGTCTTCGAGGTGACGTCCCACTGCGCGAGCGTCTGGATATCGTCGCGATCGACGAAGCGTCCGTCTTCGCGCCGCAGCAGATTTTCCAGCAGGATCTTCAGCGAGTACGGCAGGCGCGCCAACCCGCTGAAACCTGCGTGTTCGAGGGCGGGCAGGCTGAAGATCGTGTACGTGTCGCCGCCAACCTGCAGCGCGCGGCGTGTCTGGAACGAATTCTGCGAGGCCATCATTGGATCATCCCTTACTCTTGCCGTCGCGTTCAAGCCGCGCGAGGAACGACGCGGCAACTGCCGCGGGATCCTGCCGCGCCGCGTCGACCGCGTAGTTCATACTGCGCATGTCGTCGATGGAGATGCGTCCGGCGAGGCTGTCCAGTGCTGCGCGCACGGCCGGATAGCGCAGCAGCGTTGCCGCGCGAGCCACGGGAGCCGCGTCGTACGGCGGAAAATACTGCCGGTTGTCGCGAAGCATCTGCAGGCCGTACGCCGCGATGAGACCGCTCGTGGCGTCGCCGGCAATCAGGTCCACCTGATGCTCGGCCAAGGCGCGGTAGATGAGCGAGAGATCCATGGCGCGCGGCGGCGCGGCGAACCGGAGTCCGTACACGCGCGCGAGCCCCGGGTAACCGTCCGCGCGCTGCAGGAATTCGTATCCAAAGCCGGCACGCCAGCCCGGTGAAACCGCGGCCGCATCCTCGATCGTCTCCAGTTCGTATTTCCTCGCGTCATCGCCGCGAACGAGGATGGCGAACGTGTTGCCGAATCCAAGCGGCTGCAAGAGCGTCAGCCCGATCTCCGCGTAACGCTGACGCACCCGCGCGAGCACGCGAGCAGGATCCGTGTCGACCGGGTCCTTGAACACAGCCGTATCGGCAGTGCCCGTGTACTCGACGTACACGTCGATGTCGCCGGAGCGCAGCGCACGATCGCAGATGAAGGTGCCGCCGAGGTTCAGGCGGCGTTCGACCGTCACGTTCGCGTCGCGCTCGAGCGTCTGCGCGACGATCTCGCCGAGCAGAATCTGCTCTGTGAAATTCTTCGATCCGACACGCACGACGCTGCCGCGCGATCCGGAGTGCGCCGCCGCGCCTGCCGCGAGCAGCGCAACGACAGCCGCTGCGATCGCGGCGGCAGGGACCAGACCACGACGCCGTCTACGGCTGCCGAACGCGCGCTCGGCGAGCAGGAGCCCGCCGTCGACAGTGAGTGCGAGCGCCGCGGCAGGAATCGCTCCCGCGAGGATGACGGCCGGATCGACCATCGAGAGCCCGCGGAAGATGTACTCGCCCAGTCCCCCGGCGCCGACGGCCGCAGCAATCGTCGCCGTTCCGACGGCGATGACTGCGGCCACACGAACGCCGGCCACGATCGACGGCAGCGCGAGCGGAAGCTGCACACGCCACAGAAGCTGACGCGAGGTCATCCCCAGCGCCGTTGCCGCCTCGACGACGACCGCGTCGACGCTGCGGATGCCGGCCACCGTCGTCCTGATGATCGGGAGCAGCGCGTACAGGATCAGCACGACGATGGCAACGCGCGCGCCGAGCCCGCCGACGAACGGCAGCGGCAGCAGGAAGCCGAACATCGCGAGGCTCGGGACCGTCTGCACGATGTTGGCGAACCACACGACGGGGGCGCCAGCGCGCGGACGCCGCGCGGCCAGGACGCCGACGGGGATGCCGATCGCGACCGCGACGAGCGTGGACAGTCCGACGAGAAACACATGCTGCAGCAGCAGCCCGAGGAACTCCCGCTGGTGGGACACGAGGAATGCGAGGACGCTCACGTGCGCAGTCCGGCGACGGCATCGAGCAGCGGCTCGAGGAGGGGACGCACCCGAGCATCCGTCGATCGTGCGAGCTGCTGCGGCGTGTCGAGCTGCGCGATGCGGCCGTCCGCCAGCACGCCCACCCGGGTCGCCAGCGCAAATGCCTCGCTCATGTCGTGCGTCACGATCAGCACCGTCTTGCGGACCGTCGTCTGGATTCGGCGGAACTCGCGATGCAGCTCCGCGCGGGTGACGGGATCGAGCGCGCCGAAGGGCTCATCCATCAGGAGGAATGGCGGATCCGCGGCGAGCGCCCGGGCGACGCCGACACGCTGCCGCTGCCCGCCGGAAAGCTCGTCCGGCCAGCGGTCGTTGTATACGGCGGGATCGAGGCCGACGAGCCGCAGCACGTCATCCACGCGCGATGCCGTCCGGGCGGCATCCCAGCCCAGCAGCCCCGGCACGGTCGCGACGTTCGCTGCGACGGTGAGATGGGGAAACAAGCCGACTTCCTGGAGCACGTAGCCGATGCGGCGCCGCAGGAGGAACGGATCCCAGTCACGGGTGTTTCGTCCTTCCACGATCACGGCGCCGGAATCGGGACGAAGCAGACCGTTGATCAACTTGAGCAACGTGCTCTTCCCGGCACCGCTGCGTCCGACGAGCGCGATGATCTCCCCGGCAGAGACCGCCAACGTGATGCCGCGCAGCACTTCCCCTGCCGCACCGCGCGTGACGCGCACGTTGTCGAACAGAATCGCGTCGCTCACCAGCGCGACTGTATCGCAGCGGTACGGGCTTTGCCAGTTATCGGGTTCGGAGTTCGCGAACCTGTGAACCAAGTGGAGGCATCACAATGACCGATCCGAACGTGCCAAATCGTGCGTCCAATATGGAGAAGGCAGAAGGAGATCGCGAGACGGTCACGAACACCGAGACCGAGCGGCGCTCCGAGTGGGGCGAGGGAACATCGGAGGGCGGCGGAGTCACGAGTCCGCCGCTCGCGGAGAAGGACGAGACGCAGGACGACTCGTCGCTGAACACCAAGATCTGACGTGCTCATCGCGCATCTATCGGATCTCCATATCCGGAACGCGGACGACGCGCGCGCGTTCGAGCACCAGCTCGATCGCGTTGCTGCCCGCGCTCCGGACCATCTCGTGATCTCCGGAGATCTGCTCGATCGATGGAGGCCTCGTCTGCTCGCACGTGCCCTGGATGCGCTGGCCGCGCGAGGACTGCTCGGGCGGGAGCGCGCGACCATCATCCACGGCAACCACGATCTCGCCTCGAGCGGCGGCCACCCGCGATCGCGGGGCGATCTGCCGCGCCTGCTGCTCCGCTTCTGGGATCCACCGCCTCTGATTGCCGCGCGGCGCCGCCGCTTCTACGCGGCGATCGAGCGCCGCGCGCCAGGCGTCGCAGCGCTCGCGCCGTTCGCGAAGGAGCTCGACGCGATCTCGATAGCCGCGATCGATACGGTGCCGCTCGCGTGGACGCCCGTCCGCCTCTCACGCGGACGGCTGCAGGTCCGACACGGGCTCGGGTGCGTGCCGGAGGATCAGGCTGAGTGGCTGCCGCGCGCGCTGCCGCGCGGGAAACCGGCGCTGCTGGTGCTCCATCACTATCCGTTGCCCGTGCCGCCGTTCGTCTACGGGCGCGGAGGTACACGAATGGAAATCGAGATCGCGATGGAGATTCCTGCAGCCGACCGGCGGCGGTTATGGGATGCGGCGCGCGCGGCAGGCGTGAGACTCGTGCTCTGCGGGCACGTGCACCGCGCGCGGCTCGAATGGCACGACGGGATTGCCGTCGGCCTGCAGGGGCAAAGCGGTGCGGCCTGGGCGGGCCGCTCGATCGGCTGGTATCGGATCGCGCGCAAATCCATCGACATGCAGCTCGAGCGAACGGCGTAGATGCGCCTGCATGCTAAAAAACGATCGTCACACCCCCCGAGACGACCGGCAGCACGCGGCGCTTCTTCTCCTGTTCCGGATCGATGCTGTTCGTCCTGACCGATGCGCGCGCTTCGACGCGCAACCCCACCCGCGTGTGCCCGTCCGAGAACCAGTAACGCAGACCACCGCCGCCGTGGAACTCCGGTCCGGTCTGGACGTTGAGGTTCCCGTCGTACAACTGCCGTAGGTAGCCTGCGCCGCCTGACACGAACGGGCCTCCCCTGCCTCCCGCAATCGTGGCGACCTGATAGACGGCCGACGCATCGAGCAGATACTCCGCGACGCTCACCGCGAGCGTCGCATCGGGCGCCGATTCGAAGTCGCCGCTGGCCTTCGTCTCGAGGTTCGGCCGCCGGTACGCGATGCCTCCTTCGACCGAGAAGACCGGCGACACGTACACACCGAGCCTCAACTCCCCGCCGGGAGTACCAGTCACGCGCGAGCTCGTTTGAAAGAGCTGCAGCGGCTCAGTTCCTGTCGAGGGATTCCGCGTGAGGTCCGCCGGACTGCTGCCCGCATCGTAGCCGCCGGTCCAGAGCGCGGCTCCCACGATCTCGATCGCACCGGCGTGCGGTGCGTCGGGGTGAGGGTGCCGCTGCGCGAGCGCCGGCGCGGGACGCGCAACGGAGAGGATGATCGCACTGCTCAGGATCCGTCCTCTCACTTCGGCACCACCTTCAGCTCGACGTTTCGCGCCGTGCCTCCGCGCGGAACGACGACGAGGCGGGTCGAGAACGCCGGCTTGAAGTTGACGTCGATGTCCGCGGTCGAATCGAAGAAGCTGTCCACATCCGCATCGTCCAGCGGCTCGACGCGAAGCACGTGGGGACCGGGGTCCAGCCCCGCGATGACGAACGCCCCGTCGTCGCTCAACGTGAAGCCCGCGATGAGCTTTCCGTTCGCAGGGTTGAACGCGATGACATGGGCGCCCATCACGCCGGTGCCGTTCTTCGTGACCTTGCCGCTGATGCTCCCCGTATCGCCGCGGAACGTCGTGTTGCCGTAGATATCCGAAAGGCCGGCGATGTCGTCGGCGCGCAGCGTCCGCTCGTTGATACTGCCGGCGGAGAACGCCACCGGGAACATGATCGCCTCGGCCGCAAGCACGCGGCGTCCGCCGGCGCGCAGCTCGGTCTCTCCGAGCGCGGAGTGCGCCAGGCCGTGGAGATGCCCGATTTCGTGGAGCGCGATCGATTCGAGATCGAACGCGTTCGGCTCGCCCGCCGATGCAACGGACCACTGGAAGGCGGAGTTGAAGAAGATGTCGGATTCGACGATCTCGCCGCTGACGACGTCGACGGTGAAGGACGTCGAGCCGAGCACGCGATCGAGATCCGGCCGGCTCTCGAACCCGATCACGTTCATGTCGTCACCGTCGAGCGGCGACGCCTGTGTGAACCCGGCGAACTGCGAAGAGAGGGACGTGTTCGGGACGGCATCCCAGCTCGCAAACGCGCGTCCGACGGCGTCCTGCAGTTGCTGCGCGCTGACCCCCGGCACTCCGCGGCTCGTGATGAAGTACCTGATCGGAAATTCCGACCACTTCAGCGAGATGATGCTGCCGCGGACGCGCGTTCCGAGCTTCAGGTAGGCCGCCGCACTCGAGCTGCCCGCAATCAGGCACACGAGGAGCGCCCCCGCAAACGCGACCGGCCGCGTCAACGCACACCGCCCTGCGCCGTTTCAGTGAGGACCTGACGAACCGTGTCCCGAAACGTTTCAACGGGAACCTGGCGCCGCGCCGCATCGCCGCGAACGACCTTTTCGGCGTCGACACCGGGCCGAGCCATGACCATCGGGGGCGTCACGAGCCGGCGTCCGGAGCGAGCGTCTGTGACGACCCGAAACACGCCCTGCGAAAGGCCGACGACGAAGGGCATCGAGGACCCGTCCGCCTTCAGAAAGAGGATCACCTCATCTCCGCGCGCGAACGTCGGCGCGCCGACGAACACAGTCCG
>JAICSD010000126.1 GCA_025937075.1 Vicinamibacteria bacterium
ATCGGCGAGCGCTTCGTGGACCTGATTTACGGAATGGGCAATGGCATCGCACAAATAGACAGTCAGTGGTTCCAGCACAGCCGCCCCGGCGTGATCGCGGCGCAGCAGGTGCGCATCGCGCCGGCGGAAGAGCTCATCTGGCACAGGCTGTTCATCAGCGAGCGGCATCGCCACGACGTCTCCGACATCCTCCATCTCCTCGTCTGCCTCGGCGACACGCTCGACTGGGAGCGCCTGATGATGCGCGTCGGCCCTCACTGGCCGCTGCTCCTGGCGCAGCTCCAGACCTTCAGCTTCGTCTACCCGGGTTACCGCAGCAACCTCCCGGCATGGGTGATGGAGCAACTCATCGAACAGGCACGCGCGGACGTCGGGCGCGATGAAGAGGACGCGGCGGACGTCACGCGCGGCACGCTGATCTCGCGCTTCAGCTTCACGATCGACACGCGCGAGTGGGGATTCTCCGATCCCCGTGCCGAACTCGTACGGCAGGCCCGCAACCATCCGGCCATTCTCGCGATTGCGGAGTCCGACGTCTGGGACGAGCGGAGCGAGGAGCGGACGGAGTAAGCTACCCGCGAGAAAGCGAGGCTCACTCGCTGGTGCTCGTTCGCCCCAGGCGCGTCGCTGTTTATGAGAGACGTTCTACTCGACACGCTCCTCCGGGACCTGCAGTACGGCGTTCGCATGCTCCGGAAGACGCCCGGATTCACGTTCATCGCGCTCCTCACGCTCGCCGTTGGCATCGGCGTCAACACGGCGGTCTTCACAATCGTCCACGCGCTGCTGCTGAAACCGCTGCCGTTTCCCGATCCCGGCCGGCTCGCCGCCGTCAACACGACGTTCCGCAGCCCGAAAGGCGAGTCGATCGATTCGTCGGTCGACGGCCGGACGTTCCTCGCGATTCACACCAACGCGTCGACGGTGCTGACCGCGATTTCATCGGGTGAGTTCGGCAGCGGCGTCAATCTCGTGGCGAACGGCGCGGCCGCGAACGTTCAGCAGCGCCGCGTCAGCGCGGGCTATTTCGCGGTCCTCGGCGTGCCGCCGCTGATGGGCCGCGAGTTCACAGCTGACGAGGATCGCGACGGCGGGGCGGCGGTCGCCATCCTGAGCCACGCGCTGTGGACGCGCGTGTTCGCCGCCGATCCGCAGATCGTCGGGCGCGCAATCATGCTCCGCGGCGAGCCCTACACCATCGTCGGCGTCATGCCGCCTGGATTTACGACAGGCGTCCCCACGGACGTGTGGACGCCCATCCATCCATCGGTGAAAGGAGAAGGCGGCGGAAGCAATTACGGCATGATCGCGCGCGTGCGGCCGGAGGCCACGTGGGCACAGGCGAACGCAGAGGTTGCGCAGCTTGGCTCGCCCGCGGCCCGCGAAGGCTATCCGCCCGAGGTAACGGCCGCGTGCGCGCTGATTCCGCTCCAGCAAGGCCAGACATCGGACATCCGCGAGCCGCTGCTCATGTTGTGGGGAGCGGTCGGACTCGTGCTGCTCATCGCATGCGTCAACCTGGCGGGCCTGCTGCTCGCGAGATCCGCCGTCCGCGCGCGCGAGATTGCCACGCGCATGGCGCTCGGCAGCGGACGAGCGGCTGTGATCGGGCAGTTGCTGGTCGAGAGTCTCGTGCTCGCGCTTGCCGGCGGATTGCTTGGCGTGCTGGTTGGCTGGAGCGTGCTCGACGGCTTGAAGGGACTTGGCGCCGACGTCGTTCCCGTCGGCTATCCGATCGAGCTGGATTCGCGCGTGCTGGCCGTCACCCTCGCAATCGCCGTTGCGACCAGCCTCGTGTTCGGACTCGTGCCCGCGCTGCACGCGAGCCGCATCGAGGTCCAGCGGGTGCTCGCGCAGTCGGGCACGCGCGGCGTCGCCGGAGCGGCGAGCGGATGGCTGAGAAGGGCGGTGGTGATCGGGGAGGTCGCCCTCGGCGTGATCCTGCTCGTGAGTGCCGGCTTGCTCGTGCGAACGTTCGTCCACCTGCGAACGCTCGACCCGGGTTTCGATCCATCGAACGTCATCACCGCTACGATTTCGCTGCAGGACGCGCGCTACCAGGACGCCGCGGCGGTCGATCGCCTGTTCGACGAAACGCTCGCGCGGATCCGGCGGATTCCCGGCGTCCAATCCGCGGGCGTGGCGCTCGGGTTGCCGTACACGCGGCTGCTGAATCTGGGATTCAAGCCGCTCGACGGCGCGGCCAATACGCAGCGCGGCACCTTCACGAATCTCAGCTACGTGACGCCGGGCTATCTCGAGGCGCTGCACGTGCCGCTCGTGCGCGGACGATCGCTCAGCGACGCTGATACGTCCACGTCGCCTGGCGTCGCGGTCGTCAACGAGGAGTTTGCGAAGAAGTACTATCCGGGCAGTGACGCGCTCGGCCGGCGTCTCGCCGTGGTTGGAGAACGCCAGATCGTCGGCATCGTCGGCAACGCGCGCGCGACATCGTCCGGGTTCTCCGGATATTCCGATCCGCTCGTCACGCCGCCCATCATCTATGTGCCCGCGTCACAGACGACCGCGGCGTTTCTGAAACTGGTGCACAGGTGGTTCTCGCCGTCATGGGCGGTACGCGTGGCCGGTCCGCCGCAGAGCGCGGCGAAGGACGTTCGTCAGGCAATCGGCGCCGTCGATCCGCTGTTGCCCATGGCAAGCTTGCGCGCCATGACGGACGTGCAGGCGGGGTCGCTGGCATCGGAGCGTTTCATGATGTCGCTCGTGCTGGGACTGGGCGCCGTCGCACTGCTGCTCGCGGCGGTTGGCATTCACGGCCTCATCGCCAGCGCCGTGACGGAGCGAACGCGTGAGCTGGGCATTCGCCTCGCGCTCGGCGCCAGCAGTGGACGCATCCTGCGCGACGTCATCGCACCGGGGGTCCTCCTGGCCGGCTCGGGCGTAGTCCTCGGCGGCGCGGCGTCGCTTGCAGTCGTGCGGCTCCTCCGGTCGTTCCTGTGGGGCGTGGCGCCGTCCGATCCGCTGACCTTCATCATGGTCGTTCTGACGCTGTTGGCGGTCGCGCTCCTCGCGAGCCTGGTTCCGGCGTTGCGGGTACTGCGGCTGGATCCGGCATCGACGCTCCGCGCCGAGTAGCGCGCCGGCGTCAGGCTTCACCATGGCTGAAGGTCGACGCATTTTCGACATCGCCCCCGCCGCGATCATCAAGGTGCTCGCGGCGATCGTCGTCGTCTGGCTGTGGCTGCACCTCTGGCAGCTTCTCATGCTGGTGGTCGTGTCGGTCGTGCTGGCGATCGCGTTGGACCCGATCGTCGACTGGGGCTGCCGCCACCGGATTCCCCGCAGTGTGGCCTCCGCGGTGGTGGTCACGCTTCTCGCCGCCATCATCGGCGGTTTCTTCTGGATCACCGGCGCGTCGCTCGCCGGAGAAGCGCGCATGCTGGGCACGCGGCTGACCGACGCCGAGCAGATGGTCCTGCGGCACCTGCCGCCGGTGCTCGTCGATCAGATTCGCTCGAGGTACGGCGGCACACCGGACGCGTCCGTGATCGCGAGCTATGCGATCAATGCCGGAAAGCTGCTGACGACCGCGATCGTCCTGGCGGTGCTCGCGCTGATCGTGACGATCTACCTGCTCATCGAAGGACGGATGACGTATGACTGGCTGATCGCGTACGTCCCGCGGCGTCATCGCGAGCAGGCGCACGTCACGGCGCACGAGGCGCACGAGCGCATTCTCGGCTACGTCATCGGCAACATGGCGACGTCGGCGTTCGCGTTCGTGTTCGTCTACGTCAGCCTGACGGTGCTGCACGTGCCCGCGGCGCTGCTCCTCGCCATCCTCGCGGGGCTGTTCGATTTCGTTCCCGTCCTTGGCTTCATCTTTTCGTCGGTACCGGCCGTGCTGCTCGCGCTTGCGGTGTCGCCAGGCGTCGCGCTGATCGTCGCCGCGCTCTACGTCGGATATCACCTGATCGAGAACTACTACATTGCACCGAAGGTGTACGGGGGACGGCTGCGACTGTCGAATCTTGCGGTGATTCTCGCGTTTGCCGTGGGTGCCGAAATCGGGGGAATCGTGGGAGCGCTGCTTGCGCTGCCGCTCGCCGCGATGTATCCGGTGGTCGAGAGCGTGTGGCTGAAGGACTACCTGGGTCGTGACGCCGTGGAGACCCATCGCCGCATCGAGCGCCGGCGCGCCTGAGCGCGGCGGGTCACAGTACTGAAACCGGCGTGACGGAAGTGTGCTGTTTCAGTGCTTCGATGACAACTCCGCCTGTTTGACTGCGGCTGTGCGCCGCTCCGGCGTAGGGCGCGGTTCCGTGCGCCGATCCTGGCCGCGCCGCCGTTCTTCCTGGAGAGAGACGTGCAGCCGTTCGGCCAGCGCGCCGAACGCGCAGGCGGATCGCCGAAGGATCTCGTTCTCTTCCTTCAGCGTGCGGATCTCGTCCTGGTACCGTTTGAGGACGTCCTCTTGTGACATTCGCAGGGCCTCGGTCCCCGATGAGCAATGATCAGGCCGCCTTGCGGGGCCAGCCGTGTTCGCCCACGTCCAGTGACACTATGCGGCAGCGGTGTTGCCGAAGTGTGAACACGTCAGCTCGGCGGCGATCGGCCGAAACGCCACGTGGCAGTCCTGCGTGTCGAGGAGGTGCAGAACAGCTCCGGCGATCGGGCCGCCTAAGCTGCAACTTGCGATTCGATCTGCGTGCGCGCGAGGAAGTACGAGCCGACGACGAGCGCGGCCGCGAGCAATTGCGCGGCAAGCGTCTCCACGGTGGGGAAGACCGCGAACCACAATCCCATCCAGCCCGGAATGATCCGCTCGAGCGGCGCGACCGGCGTCGTCGGCAGCCAGCGCGCGAGCTGCATCTCCTGCGCCTGTTCGCCGACCATTACGAGAAGCACGAGCCCGAGCAGGATGCCGGTCAGCACGAGCATGCGGCGATACGGCAGGCGCCGGTGCGCGATGAACGTCAGCGCGCCAACGATCGCGGTGAGCGCGAGGCCAATCGACACGCCGTAGAGCACCGGTCCGGGCCCGAGCTTCAGGCGATAGCTCTGAAGGAACAGGACGACCTCGAAACCTTCTCGATAGAGAGAGCTGAAGCCCAGCGCCGCCAGTCCCCACCACAGCTTCGCGCTGGACCCGCCACCGTGTAGCAACGATTGCTTGCGGCGCGTGTGCATCGAGATCCAGCCCGTCCAGTACACCTTGTGGAAGAACCAGTTCATCACGACGAGCAGGACGACGATCGCGAGGAGACCGGTGGCCGCCTGAATGTCCAACGCGGGCACGTTCTCGGCGAGGCTGTCGATGATGCCGATCGCGATGCGCCACGTGAGCGCGGTGACGAGCAGCGCGAACGCTGCGCCGCTCGCAACCGGCCGCTGATACGAGCGGCGCGGCCCAACCATGTTCGCGGTGACCGCGGCGAGCACCAGGATGCACTCCAGCCCCTCCCGGAACACCAGAACCGCGATGTCCAGCACGCGCGCGCCGAAATCACCGTGGCCGAGCGGGTCGGGCAGACCGCCGGTGCGAAGTACCTGGAGGACGAGAATTGCGGCAACGGCCGCGGTTGACAGGGTGAGGGTGATGGTGGACAGGGACAGCCGGCGTGTGCGCATCTGAATGAAATCCGACCGTGGAGGTCGGAGAATCCAGCTTATATCCGACCGAGCCGGTCGTCAATTCTTCAGGGGCCTTCAGGGGGCTTCTTGCGGCTGCCGGGGCGGCGATGAGGGGATACGGGTTCCACTGGCGAGGGTGGGACACCGCCGGCGTCGCTGGCGCCCAGCCGGCGGACCATCAGGACCCGATCGCGGCGGCGCGCCAGCTCGAAGTAGCCGCAGGCTTTCACGTCGCACACCCACGCCGGCACGGCTTTTCTCTGGCTGGCGTACACGATCCGATACCGCTCGCTGAATTCGATCGTGCCGACGCCACAGCGCGGACACGCGGCCGTGTCGCCATTCGATGGACGGCCGGATCCGCGCCGTTCGACAGGCGGTTGGCTGTGCATCACAGTACGACTGCGCGGGGAAAAAAGGGCTGGAGCGCCCTCTGGTCTCGCCGCGCGGCTGCCACGGCGGAGGAACAATCCTGACGCGGATGCTCCATCCATTCTACACTGACGGGCCTTTGGAGGACGAGATGCGAACAGCAATCGCTGCCGTGCTGGGATTGATCGTCGGGCTTCAGAGCGCCGGCCCCGCGGCGTCCGACGACGCCGCCATCAAGAAAGTCGTCGCGCAGTATCTGGCCGCGCGCGAACGCCGGGACGCGAGCGCGGTTGGCGCCCTGGTCACGGCAGACGCCGATCACCTCACGGCGTCCGGCGAGTGGCGCCGCGGCCGCGACGCGATCGTCCGCGGGACCCTGCTCTCGTCGGAACGCACGGGCGGCACACGGACGATCACGATCGAGACGGTCCGTTTTCCCGTTACAGACGTCGCGATCGCGGATGGCCGCTACGAGCTCACGAATGCGCAGGAGGGCCGCCGTGCGATGTGGACGTCATTCGTGCTCGTTCGCGCGGGCGGGCGCGCCGCACGGTGGCAGATCAGCGCGATCCGCAACATGCTGCCCGCCATTGCGCCCGCCGCGGCAAAGTAGATCGAACGGCGCGGATATAATCGCGCGCGGCTGGAGGCCGATGACATGCAGACGCTGCTCGCGGAACTCATAGGTACGATGATGCTCGTATTGCTCGGTGATGGGGTTGTCGCCAACGTGGTACTCGCGCGAACGAAAGGGTCGAACGGCGGATGGATCGTGATCACCACGGGATGGGGGGTCGCGGTGGCGATCGCGGTGTACGCCGTCGGACGGATCAGCGGCGCGCACATCAACCCGGCGGTGACGATTGGGCTCGCCGTGATCGGCAGCTTCCCCTGGTCTCAGGTGCCGGGGTACATCGCCGCGCAGATGATTGGCGCCTTCGCTGGCGGCGTCCTCGTGTGGCTGACGTATTACGCGCACTGGCCGGCCACGGACGACCGTGCGTTGAAGCTCGGCGTCTTCTCGACGGGTCCCGCGATCCAGCGGACGGTTCCAAACCTGATCGCCGAAATCATCGGCACCGCCGTTCTGCTGTTCGGCATCCTGGCGATCGCCGCCAATGCAGAGACGCTCACACATCCGGGCCAGGTCGATCTCTCCGTCGTGTTCAGCCGCGGCCTTCAGCCGCTGCTCGTCGGCGTCCTCGTGCTCGGCATCGGGCTCTCGCTAGGCGGTCCCACCGGCTATGCCATCAACCCGGCGCGCGATCTCGGCCCGCGCATCGCGCACGCGCTGCTGCCGATCCCCGGCAAGGGATCGTCCGATTGGACGTACGCCTGGATTCCGGTCGTCGGCCCGATCATCGGCGGGATCGCCGGCGCCGGGCTGTATGCGCTGATTGGATTCTGACGCTGTCACGGGATCTCACGCAGAGGCCGCTACGGGCAGAGGGGCGCGGTCAGGGCGTGCCGCTGACATCACCACGGAGACACCATGCGTCAATACGTCGGAGCGATCGATCAGGGGACGACCAGCACGCGATTCATGATCTTCGATGCGTCAGGGAGCGAGGTGGCGCGGCACCAGCTGGAGCACGAGCAGATCATGACGCAGCCGGGCTGGGTGGAGCACGACCCGCTGGAAATCGCCGAGCGCACGAACACCGTCATCGCCGGCGCGCTGCGGAACGCGGACCTCCAGGCATCCGACCTCGCCGCCATCGGCATCACCAATCAGCGCGAAACGACGGTCGTGTGGAACCCCAGGACCGGCCGTCCCTGGTACAACGCCATCGTCTGGCAGGACACGCGCACGGATCGGATCGTGAGCGCGCTGGAGAAATCGAAGAAGGGGCAGCTCATTCGCGAGCGCACAGGGCTTCCGCCGGCGACCTACTTCTCGGGCGGCAAGCTCCAGTGGATCCTGGAGCAGGTGCCCGACGTCCGCGCGGCTGCAAACCGTGGAGAAGCGGTATTCGGCACGATCGATAGCTGGGTCATCTGGAATCTCACCGGCGGTCCGGACGGAGGCAGGCACGTGACCGACGTCACGAACGCAAGCCGGACGATGCTCATGGATCTCCGCACGCTCGACTGGGACGACGAGCTGCTGGACCTGTTCGGCGTGCCGCGCGCGATGCTGCCTGCAATACGGCCTTCGTCATACGCGAGCTTCTACGGCACGACACGGCGCCAGGGGCCGTTCGCCGGCGAGGTCCCGGTTGCGGGAGATCTCGGCGACCAGCAGGCGGCGACGTTGGGGCAGGTGTGCACGCAGCCGGGCGAAGCCAAGAACACGTACGGCACCGGCAATTTCATGCTGCTCAACACCGGCCGCCAGATCGTTCCATCGAAGGCAGGGCTGCTCACGACGGTCTGCTACGAGCTCGGAGATGCAGACGCGATTTACGCGCTCGAAGGCTCCATTGCGGTCACCGGCTCCGCGGTGCAGTGGCTGCGCGATCAGCTGGGGATCATTTCGACAGCATCGGAGATCGAGACGCTCGCCTCGGGTGTGCAAGACGCCGGAGGCGCGTACTTCGTCCCCGCGTTTTCAGGTCTCTTCGCACCGTACTGGCGATCCGACGCGCGCGGCGCGATCGTCGGCCTCTCGCGCTTCCACAACCGGTCGCACCTCGCGCGCGCGACGCTCGAGGCAATCTGCTTCCAGACACGCGCCGTCCTCGACGCGATGGTCGACGATTCAGGCGTGCAGCTCGAACTATTGAAGGTCGACGGCGGCGCGACGGTGAACAACACGCTGATGCAGCTTCAGGCCGACGTCCTGGGCGTACCGGTCGTTCGTCCTGTCGTCGCGGAGACGACGGCGCTCGGCGCCGCGTACGCGGCCGGGCTCGCGACGGGGTTCTGGAAGGACGTGAACGCGCTGCGGCAGAACTGGAAAGCGGATCGGCGGTGGGAGCCGCGATGGCCGGCGGATCAGAGAGAGACGGCCTACCGCGGGTGGCAGAAGGCCGTCGAACGGACGCTCAACTGGATCGACGTAGGATAGAAAGGTGTAAAGCGCTCTCGCGGCTGTTCGCGACAGGACCCGCCATGCGCTTTACATCTCGCGTGGCCGACTACCGCGACGCTGTCGTCGTGGCCGCCGGGAACGACTTCGGCAGCTCGAACCCCTTCCTGTACTCGCGCGTCAGGAACGCATCGGCCTTTTTGTCGTCCTTGAACGTCTCGGTCTTGCCGTCGAACACGAGCGAGTGCCCGGCGAGATACGAGGCGTTCGCGAGGTGGGTGAGCGCGGCCGAGAGATGCCCCTCGAGGATGTCGCACGCGAGCATCTTCGGATCGCCCGCGCGAATCGCGTCGACGAAGTTCTGATAGTGCGGGAACTCCATCGTCGTCAGCCCCTGCTCCTGCGCTGCCGTCTCGGATCCGGGTCCTTTCTCGTTCTTCGCGCCAACCGGGCCGAGGTACGACTGCCAGTGGCGGCCGCTTTCCTCGAGCGAGATCCAGCCCTTGGAACCGTAGAACAGGTCTCCGATGCGGATGCCGCCTTCGTCGTTCGTGTGCTCGCCGCGGGTGCCGAATTCGAGGATGGTGCCGTCGGCGTATTCGAACAGTGACGTCTGCGTATCGGGCGTTTCCTGCGCCGACTCGGGACCGAAATAGCCGCCCATCGAGCTGACCTTGACGGGATGGTCCTGCTTGCCAAGGCCCCAGCGGGCGATGTCGAACTGGTGCGGGCCCTGGTTGCCGGTGTCGCCGTTGCCGTAATCCCACTGCCAGTGCCAGTTGTAGTGGAACCGGTTGCGGTTGAACGGCTTCTTCGGCGCGGGGCCGATCCAGAGGTCGTAGTCGACCTTCGAGAGGTACTCGGCCGTGTACGGTCCCTCTGAACCCTGCCCCCCGACGGTGAACGAGAACTTGCCGTCGCCGGGCTGCATCGGCCCATCGGGGTACTTGCCGATATTGGGACGCGGCTTGAAGCACAGGCCGCGCGCCATGTACACCTTTCCGATCCCGCCGTCCTGGATGAACTTGATCATCTGCTTGACTTCCGGACGGCT
This sequence comes from Vicinamibacteria bacterium, assembly GCA_025937075.1. The sequence goes on from JAICSD010000126.1 coordinate 9,993, forward strand.
GCGATTCATCGTCCCGACCTGGACGATCTTGTTGTACGCCTTCGCGGCGTCCACCATGCGGCGGCCTTCCACCCAGGTGTGCGAGGCGGGCTTCTCGACGTAGACGTGCTTGCCGGCCTGCATCGCCCAGATGCTCGCCAGCGCGTGCCAGTGGTTCGGCACGGCGATGACGACGGCGTCGATGTCCTTGTCGTCGAGCACGCGGCGCAGAT
>JAICSD010000211.1 GCA_025937075.1 Vicinamibacteria bacterium
CTACGTGTCGGACATCACGCGCACGTTCGTGCTCGGCGCGCCGACGGATGACATGAAGCGCGTGTTCGACATCGTGTATCGCGCACAGACGGCGGCGCTGCACGCGGCGCGGCCCGGCCTCGAGTGTCAGGCCGTCGACGCCGCGGCGCGCAAGGTGATCGTCGATGCGGGATACGGTCCGGACTACACGTACTTCGGCCACCGGTTAGGCCACGGCATGGGCATGGACGGACACGAGTGGCCGTATCTCGTGAAGAACAACATGTTCGGCTGGACGAAATCGCTGCCGATGCAGCCGGGGATGGTGTTCAGCGACGAGCCGGGGGTCTACATTCGCGGCGAGTTCGGCGTGCGGCTGGAAGACGATCTCCACGTCACCGAGAACGGCGCCGAGCTCTTCACGCCGCAATCGGAGAGTCTGGAAAAACCATTCTGATCGAAGAGGGTTCCACAGGTTCCGCGGTTCCGCGTTCCGTGGTTCGGTTCTCAGGTTCTCGGGTTCTCAGGTTCGAACGCTCGCGAACCTGGAACGTGGAACCAGAACGCGGAACCCTGGAACCCCGGAACCTACGCTTTGATGCAGGTGACGAGCGACCAGATCTTCGGCACGTTCACCTTCTCGATCGACACCGGCTTCAGATCCGCCTGTGCGAGAAACGCCGGCAGATCGAGATCCGACTTGAACCCGATGTGAATCGTGAAGGGCGAGATCAGACGTTCGAGGCGCGACAGAACGGGATTCGGGCTGAGGAAGTGATTGAGGAAAATGATGCGGCCGCCCGGACGGCACACGCGGCGCATCTCCGTGGCCACCTTGATCGGATCCGGCACGACGCTGATCAAGTAGGGCGCGTAGACGATGTCGAACGCGCCGTCGGCGAACTTGAGATCGGCGGCATCCATCTGGAGCAGCCGCACGGGAGCCGCGTCTTTTTTCGCAGCGCGCTCGCGCGCCCTCTCGAGCATCGACGACGAAAAGTCGATGCCGGAGACGGCTGCCTCGCGTGGATAGAGCGACAAGTTGATGCCGGTCCCGACGCCCACTTCGAGCACGCGCTCGCCGGGCTGGATGTCCATCCGCTGAATCGCCTTCAGCCGGCCGGGATGGAGTGACGGTCCGAAAATGAGGTCGTAGACATTCGCGAGCTTATCGTAGACCCCTTCGACGAAATCGTTTTCAACTGCGGCCACGGACAGAGCCCGCGTCGCCGCGTCCCCTGTCAGGTTCTCCGGCTCGTCCTTCCGGTCGAATAAAGGCATCGCAGACAGAGGACTATATCCAAACAGCGCGACAGCGGGCAAGAAAGTTGATCCGGGTCAGCTTTTTGCTCCTGCTGCCTCGATCACCGCCAGAGCCGCGTCGAGCGCCTTGGCTGATGGTGATACCTGCACGCCGCGGACCAGCGGACGCACCTCGGCGGCAATCTCGCGAGCGATCGCCAGCCCTTCTTCAGCCGCGCGGCCGTCCGCCTCTGCATCGCGCATGCGCTCGAGCACCTCCTCGGGCACCCTGACGCCAGGAACTTCGTTCGCGAAAAACTCCGCCTGCCGCACGCTCTCCAGCGGAACGACTGCCGCGAGCACCGGAATCTGATGGTGCTCGATTCTGGACATGAAGGCGCGAAACTCGGCAGCGTCGAACACCGGCTGTGTAATGGCGAACTCCGCACCCGCCTCGACCTTGTACGCGAAGCGGCGCAGCTCTTCGTCGAGGTTGAACGCGCCGGGGTTGACGGCGACGCCGATGTGAAATGCGGTCGGCTGCCCGATCGGCTGGCCGCCAATGTCGAACCCCTGATTCAAGCGCGCCACGAGCTGCGTCAACCCAATCGAATCGACGTCCAGCACCGCGGTCGCGTCGGGGTAGTCGCCGATCTTCGGCGGATCGCCCGTGATGATCAGCAGGTTTCGCACCCCCATCGAATGCGCGCCGAGCAGATCGGACTGGATGCCGAGCAGATTACGGTCGCGGCACGCGTAATGGAGGATCGTCTCGACGCCGGCTTGCTGCTGCACGAGGACGGCGGCGGACAGCGCGCTCATCCGCGCCGTCGCCCGGGGTCCGTCCGGTATGTTGACCAGATCGATGCCGCGAATCTTGAGGTCCCGCGCCTGCTCCACGAGCGCATCGGTTCGATAACCGCGCGGCGGCAGCAGCTCGATCGAGATGACGAACCCTCCGCGCGCGAGCGCGTTGGCCATCCGCGATTTCTGCGCGCGCGGCACTGCGGGGACGGGCGTGTCCGTGAGCGGGTGCGCGGGCGCCTGCCGGTGCGTGCGGGCCGGCGGGTGCGCGAGAGAGCGTACGGCGATCTTGATCTGCCGGATGTGATCGGGTGTCGTCCCGCAGCAGCCGCCTACGAGCCGGACGCCGGCGTTGATGAAGCGCCGCGCGTACGACGCCATGTATTCGGGCGAGCACAGATAGATGTTGCGCCCCTCGATGTCGCGCGGACGGCCGGCATTGGGCTGCGCGGAGAGCTTCACGTGCGCGACGTGCGCCATGCGTTCGATCGTTTCGAGCATCGGCGCAGGACCCACGCTGCAGTTCAGCCCGACGACGTCCGCTCCCACTGCCTCCAGCTCCGGCACGAAGCGCTCCGGCGCGACGCCGTCCAGGCTGTTGCCCCCCTCTTCGGTCGTCATCTGCGCGACGATCGGCAGGTCGCAGATGCTCTCGACGGCGCGGATCGCGGCGCCGATCTCGTTCACGTCGCGGAACGTCTCGAGCACGAACAAATCGACGCCGCCCTCGAGGAGCGCGCGGGCCTGCTCGCGGAAGTACTCCTCCGCTTCGTCGATCCCCGTCTTGCCCCACGGCTCGACACGGACGCCGAGCGGACCAATCGCGCCCGCGACGAACGCCTGCTCGCGCGCGGCATGCCGTGCGATCCGGGCGCCCTGGACGTTGATGGCGTGGACGCGGTCAGCGAGGCCGAACGCGCTCAGCTTGATGCGATTGGCGCCGAACGTGTTCGTCTCGAGCACGTCCGCGCCCGCCCGCACGTACGCCTGGTGCACTTCCGCGACGAGGTCCGCCTGCGTGAGGTTCAGCTCGTCGAACGCTCGGTTCAGGAACACGCCGCGCGCGTACAGCATCGTCCCCATCGCGCCGTCGCAGACGAGCACTCGCTGATCGAGCTCCGTTCGAAAATCAGGCGTTCTCATGGCAGACGTACTTCAGGGACTCCGCGTCAATCGTCAGATACGAGCGCGAGATCAGATCGAGGCCAACCGATTCCACGCCCTCGCGCGTCTGCGTGGAGAAACGATGATGATGTCCGAACAGGTGCAGCCGCGGCTTCATTCCGCGGAGAACTTCGTTGATCGCCTCCTTGCCGGCATCCGGGCCGCGGCCGCCCGAAACCGGACGGAATGGCTTCGCGGCTTCGTGCGTCAGCAGGACGTCCACATCGTGCAGCCGCTTGCAGGCGTCCACCTCGTCACGAACGAAGTGTCGACGCTTGTCGGCCATCTCGGTGGCGCGAGCGCTCCCCTTTTCCGGGTGCGGCAAGTCTGCCGCGGGCGTGTCGTACCAGGTAGGCGCGAACGTTCCACCCAGACCCGCGAGGCGCAGGCTGATGGCGGGTCTAAAGACCTGCCCTACCTCAATCGCCGTGCCGTTCGCGATGTGATGGAAATCCGGCGGCACGTCACCCGACGCGATCGCATCGAAGTTGTCGTTGTTGCCGTGAATCCAGTACACCGGCGCGCCGAGCGGCTCGTAGGCCCCGGTGTCCGTCGCAATGTCGCCGACCGAGACCCAGAAGCGCACGTCGGGATGCCTTTCGATCGCGCGGCGAGCGTGCGCGAAGTCGCCGTGAATATCTCCGAAGGCTCCGAATAGCACCGCGGGTGCTATTTGTTCACCGTCGCCGGCACGAGCAGATCGGCCTTGTCCCAGATGAAATCTTTGTTGCTGTAGACCGCCAGCTCGTAATCCTTGCCCATGAAGATTGCCGAAACGGGGCACGCCTCTTCGCAGTAGCCGCAGAAGATGCAGCGCGTCTTGTGGATCTGGTACACCTTCGCGTAGCGCGGGCCGGCCTGCACGGACCCGTCGTTCTCGGCCGCCTCCAGGTAGATCGCATCTGCCGGACACGCCACGGCGCAGAGGCCGCAGGCGACGCACTTCTCGAGCCCGTCCTCGTCACGCATCAGCACCTGCTTCCCGCGATATTTCGGAAATACGGGAATCTTCTGATCGGGATAGTCGACGGTGATCGGCTTCTTGAAGATGTGCTTGAGCGTCGTGGCAAAGCCCACGATGAACGGGCGAATCATGATTCGATCATAACGTATCGCGGTTCAGCCGACCGGTAGAGACACGTAAACAACTGAGCATGATATACTTACACCCACATTGCCAGGCCAGACGACGATCCTGAGCCCCGAGAAGCTCCTGCTCACCACGCTCATGGCCAAGCTCGCCGTCGGCGCGGTCCTGGCGACGATGCTCGTGCGCTTTCCGTGGTTCCGCAGGATCCTGCTGACCGAGAAGCGCGACTGGCCCGAACGCCTGGTCTTTGCCGTCAGCCTCGGCGTGCCTCTGACGCTCGGCGTGCTGTCTCGCCTGCTGCTCAACTACAACGCCGCCGATCTGACGCTCTCCGGCGCGTTCCTCGCCGGCCTGCTCGCGGGTCCGTACGCGGGGGCGCTCGTCGGCACGATGGTGGGCGTGCCTGCGTTCGTCGCGGGTGAATGGATCGCGCTGCCGTTTGCGGTCGGGTGCGGCTTCGCCGGCGGCGGCCTGCGTGAGATCTGCCCCACCGAAGCCATCTGGCATTTCTCGCCGCTGTTCTTCACCGGACTGCACCGGCACGTCTGGCGGCTCGTGCGGCGGTTCGAGATCGACTGGGTCGTGATCCTGCTCGCGGTGCCGGTCGGCCTCGAGATTATCCTGCAGGTGCTCGGGTACCGGTGGCCGCGACGGATCTTCCTGCTGCATGCAGGGGCGTCGCTCACGATGTGGTGGATCATCGTCCTCGGCACCGTGCTCTCCGTCGCGATCCCGATCAAGATCTGGAACAGCGCGCGTATCGAGCATCGCCTGCAGGAGCAGGAGAAGCTGCTGATGGCGACCCGCCTCGATGCGCTGGCGAGCCAGATCAACCCGCACTTTCTGTTCAACACGCTTGCGTCGATCTCGTCGCTGATCCGATCGGAGCCGGAGACGGCGCGTACGCTCATCGTCAAGCTGTCCGGACTGCTCCGGCGTCTGCTGCGCCACCAGGAGCACTTCGTGACGCTTCGCGAGGAGCTCGACGCGATCGACGAATATCTGGACATCGAGAGCATGCGATTCGGCCCGCAGCTCAAGATCGACAAGACGATCGATCCGGCAACGCTGGACCTCGTCGTCCCGAGCATGCTGCTGCAGCCGCTCGTCGAGAACTCGATCAAGCACGGGCTCTCGCACAAGCTCGGGAACGGGCAGATCACAATCCGAAGCCAGCGCGAACGAGGGCATGCGGTCATCGACGTGATCGACAACGGCGTCGGACTCACCGCGACGGAGGCTCAAGGCGTCCCAGAGAGCGGCATCGGGCTGCGGAACGTCAACGAGCGATTGCGCGTGATCTACGGCGCGAACTATCAGCTGCAGCTCGACAGCGTTCCGGGCGGCGGCACGTGCGCGCGCATCGTGATCCCCGAGATGGCGGCGCCGGCGCGGATCACCGCGTGACTGAGGCGTGAGTACAGTACCGCTTCGAACGGTTGTCGTGGACGATGAACAGCTCGCGCGCGAGGAGCTGTGCTTTCAGCTGCAGCAGCTCGACGGCATCGAAGTCGTGGCGCAGGCGGGGAACGGAATCGACGCGCTGCGCGTCATTGAAGAGCATCACCCCGATCTCGTGATGCTCGACGTGCAGATGCCGGGCATCACGGGCTTCGAAGTGGCGCAGCGGGCGATCGAGGCGGGTGTCGAGTCGCAGCTCGTGTTCGTCACCGCCTACGACCAGTACGCCATCGATGCCTTCGAAGTGAACGCGGTCGATTACCTGCTCAAGCCGGTCGAACCCGCGCGGCTGACAATGGCCGTCGAGCGCGTGCGGCGCCGCATGGCGGCGGAACGCGGCCCGAAAGGCGGCACGCCTGACGATCTGGAACGGCTGCTGCAACTGGTTTCCGAGCGGCAGGCGCGGCGCGAGCAGCTCGCGATCAAGGTCGAGGATCGCTTCCTGCTGGTTCATGCCGACGAGGTCGTCCACGTCTCCGTCGAGAACGAGGAGGTCCGCGTCGTAACGAACAGCTTGTCTGGAACCTCCAACTATCGGACACTGGATGAACTGCAGGCGCGCCTCGATCCCGCCGTCTTCTGGCGGGTCCATCGGTCGCATCTGGTTAACATTAATAGAATCAAGGAGATCGTCCCCTGGTTCAGCCGCAACTACATCCTGAAGATGAGGGACGCGAAGGGGACCGAGATTCCGGTCAGCCGGTCGCAGACACGCCGGCTGCGCGAGTACCTGAAGTTATGAGTACCACCAACGATCGCCAGTATCAGCCCTATCCCGTCGAGCCGGAGCGCTTCCAGGAGCCGGCGCCGGACGCGTACTCCGCGCCGCCGATCGTGCCCGAGCCGGTCATGCCGGCGGGAGACCCTGCTGCGGCCCTGGCGGCCGCGCCGCCCGCCGACGGACGCCTGGCGCTCGACGGATCCTCCGTGTGGCTGAACCGTCTGGGCGAAGAACTCGTCGCGTGGTTCAAGACCCTCGCATCTGCCGCGGTGTACGCGACGCTCATCGTCACGTTCGGCTTCCAGGTCGCGCGGGTCGAAGGCCAGAGCATGGCGCCGACGCTGCACGATCAGGATCGGCTCATCGTGAACAAGCTGGCCTATCGCCTCGGCGATCCGCACGTCGGCGACATCGTGATGCTCTACTATCCGCTGAAGCCCGAGAAGTCGTTCGTGAAGCGGATCATCGCCGAGGAAGGCGATCAGGTTCGCATCGTCGACGGACGTGTGTACCGCAACGACGTGCCGCTCGACGACAGCTTCGTTCCCGCGGAGTACCGCAGCCACGATGACTGGGGGCCGCAGGTGATACCCGAGGGCTACTACTTCGTGATGGGCGATCACCGCAACAACAGCTCCGACAGCCGCCACTGGGGCTTCGTCCCCAAGAAGTACATCATCGGCAAGGTCCAGCTCCGCTGGTGGCCGATGGCACAGGCGCACGTGTTCTAGTCGGCCCTGAAAGGGCCTTCGATGCCAGAGCGGGTGCGGCATGAAGCGGTTTCGCGCGTGCTGCTCCAGGTGCTGGTCCTCAACCTCGCCGTCGCGGGTGCAAAGCTCGTCCTCGGCTACACGGTCGGGGCCGTCAGCATCGTCTCAGACGGCTACCATTCGCTCACCGACTCCGCATCGAACGTGATCGGCCTCGTCGCGCTGCGCGCCTCGCGCATGCCGCCCGACGTCGATCATCCGTACGGACACCGCAAGTACGAGACGCTGGCCGCGGCCGGTATCTTCATCTTCCTGCTGCTCACCGTCCTCGAGATCTTCCGCACGGCGCTGAAGCGCCTGACGAGCCCCGCGCCCCTGGAGATCACTGCCGTCAGCTTTGCCGTCATGATTGCGACGCTGCTGGTCAATCTGTGGGTCGTGCGGTACGAATCGGGTGAGGGCCGGCGGCTGATCACGCGTAGGCCGTGATCAGCATCAACCGGGCTCGGCATAGATAGCATCGATCTCGTCGCGCCAGTTCTGCTCGACGACCTTCCGTTTGACCTTGAGGGTCGGAGTCAGTTCA
>JAICSD010000043.1 GCA_025937075.1 Vicinamibacteria bacterium
CGTGCTGTAGGTCGTGAACGCGCTCCTCCGATCGGGAGCCAGACCGGCGGGGGGCAGTGCGTTCTCGCCAGGGGTGGTGGCGACTTCCACAGGAAAGAGGCGCGCCAGGAACCAGGGATCGTACGAAACGGACTGGTTCACGAAGATCTCTGTCCGCCGCCGCAGTTGCACGGCGAACCCGCCGCTCCCGTAGTAGCTCGCAGAGGATCCGCCCGAAACGGAGGGATAGTACCAACCGGTTGATCCCGCGGCGGCGCCGATCTGCAACCGCCGACGGCGCAAGCCATAACGGAGATCGGCAGAACCCGTCGTGTAGTAGCCGGCCTGTCCGAGTGGAGGAACGTTGCTCGTCGTACCGTCTGCCAGTTGATCGAACGCCTGCGCAATCGAAAGATTCAATCCGAGTGACTGCCCCTTGGATTGTGTCTGCGCGCCACCGGCGAACAATCCCACGACGTCACCCGCGCCCTGGCCCGGCGACGGTGCGGTCCCCTGCGCCACCGCCATCGCGGGCACAGCCAGAAATGCGAGCGCCGCCATCGCGCGCCGCACGACCCGTGCGGGGTTCGCGTTGGAGTCGAAGGGCACAGCCATCAGGGCACGATGACCGTGTCGCCGGGCTTCAGGGTCATGTTCTGCTCGACGTTCTTGCCCTTGACGACGTCGTTGTAGTTGAACTTGAAGCGCGTTTCGCGCCCGGCTTCGTTCCGCACGATGACGATGTGCTTGGAGTCGGCGTATTCCTGCAGCCCGCCGGCCTCGGCGATCAGCTGCAGCACGTTCAGGTTGCCTGTCAATGGATAGCTGCCGGCCTTGGTCACCATCCCCGTGAGATAGACCTTGCGGCTGTTGATCTGCTTGACGACGACGCTGGCCGTCGGCTCTTCGAGGAACTTCGACGCCGCCTTGACGAGCGACTCGCGCAATTGTTCGGGAGTCAGGCCCGCTGCCTGCACCTCATTGATCAACGGAAGCGAAATCAGGCCGTCGGGCCGAACCACCGCGTCGGCGGACATCTCCTTGTCGCGCCAGAAGACGATCGTGAGCACGTCATCGGTCCCAATCACGTAACCGGGAGGTAGCGACACACCTCCAGGCTCGCCATCCCTGGCCGCCGCGGGCGGCTGCTGCTGCGGAACTGGCGACTGGGCGGCCGCGGGCATCGCGAGCGCGGCGCACATCACACACAGAGATATCGAGCGGACCCATACGTCTTCCATTGGCGTACCTTGCTTTCAACCGTGGCTATTGACGGTATTCCTTGAACGGAAGCTGGCAATCGTGCTTCCGCAGAAAGTTCAAGAATCTCTTGTAATCGCGCGATTCCATGTTGAACAGCTTCGCGACGATCTTGTAGTTGCCCCTGGCGTCCTCCAGCCCTTTCCTGACCAGGTCGCGCACGTTGCCACGCGTGATCTCGCGCTGCATGTACAGCGGGTACACGACCGTCCAGAACGACTCACGCTCCTCGACCAGCTTCTTGTAGAGATCGTCCGCAACGGTGCGCCGGCGCTCGCGCTTGGGCCGCAGCCCGATCGTGTTCTGGCTGCGGATCTCCAATGGCAAATCCTCGGGTGTCACGGTCTCGTTGCGCCCCGTGACAACGAGGCGCTCGATGACGTTCTCGAGCTCCCGGACGTTCCCCGGCCACGCGTACTCCGCGAGAAGCTTGCGGGACTCGTCCGAAATGGATTTCACCGGGTGCCCATTCGTCCTGGTGAAGCGCGCGAGGAAGAAATCGATGAGCGCGGGAATGTCCTCGCGCCGCTCCCGCAGCGGCGGCACCGTCAGGTGGATGACGTTGAGGCGATAGAACAGGTCCTCGCGGAACGTGCCCTCCGCGATCATGTCGCGAAGGTTGCGGTTGGTCGCGGCGATCACGCGGACGTTCACGCGGCCGGCCGAGCGATCGGCTCCCACCTTCTGCAGTTCGCCCGTTTCCATGAAGCGCAGGAGGAGGCCCTGCATGCGGAGCGTCATCTCGCCGATCTCGTCGAGGAAGATGCTCCCGCCATCGGCCATCTCGAGCTTGCCCTGCTTGTCGCGGTACGCGCCCGTGAAGCTCCCCTTCACGTGCCCGAACAGCTCGGATTCGAGAAGCGTTTCAGGCAGCCCCGCGCAGTTGACCGCCACCATGGCGCGATGCGCGCGCGCGCTGCGCTGGTGGATGGCGTGGGCAACCAGTTCCTTGCCGACCCCGCTTTCGCCGGTGATGAGCACCTTCGCGTCGGAGCGCGCGATGCGGTCGATCTCCTGCGACAGCTCGACGATTACGGCGCTCGTGCCGATCAACTGCTCTGGTCCTTCGCGTCTCATGTATTTCTCCGGGGGCTTTGCCCCGCGGACCCCCTTCACGCGCGCTCGCGGGGCCCCATGATCCCCGCTCGGCGCGCGTGGCTCACTCGCGTTGTTCGCTTCGTGGGGGCTTCGCCCGGCCCCCGAGGTCTAAAGACCCGCCCTACAACTGCCTACGAACTCGCCTTCTTCAGAAACTCCTCGAGGCTCTTGCGGCTGCGCTCGTCCATCGAGGTGAACGATGCGGCCAGGCCAGTCGACGGCGTGCGTGTCGACGGCTCCGCGATCCGCTTCACCTGCACCTCGGGTGCGAACGTGTTGGCCGAGATGCCCGAGCGCAATTGCGCCCGTGTCCCGACGGGCAGCTTGACGTCCGTCCCGAGCAGCGTCCCGCTCATGCTGATGTCGAGCAGCCGGACGCGCGTGCGCAGCTCCAACCTGCACTCCACGCCCTTGGCCATCGTGGTCCTCGGACTGTGCCGCCGATCCGGCTTCGTCGTTTCGTTCACGCGTCTCACGCCTCCGCCGCCGCTTCACCCTCGCCGGCGACGAGCCATCGCTCGATCTGCGCCTGGAGCGCGGGTGTGGCCGAAATGAACTCCACGCCAATCACGTACGTCTGCTCGCCGTCCGCCGACACTTCGGTTTCGATATGACGCACCCGCACCTGCGTCGAGACATCCTGCCCCTCGGACAAGAACGTGAGCCGGTGGATCGACTCGAGCGGCAGCGGCACGTGCGAGTGAATGAGCGCGCCACCGCGTCCCACGTTCCTCAGCGGCAACCGCAGCACGGTCTCGAGCGTGCCCCAGAGGTCGCCGACGATGTCGAAGCGAGGGCGCGTGCGCCTGTCTCCCAGTTTCCGTCTCACGGATCTCCTCGGAGGCGGGACCGGAGAGTCGCGCCTGCGCATCTGTCGCCCTGGCACCCTGTCCGCGCAACGAAAGTTGCGCGCTACGAACCCTACGCTGCGGCGATCGGTTCGGCGTCGCGCACGGCCTGCGAGACCAGCGCTTCCGCTGTCCGGCAATCCGGCGAAAACACCGCATGTCCCAACGTGACGCCGGAGAGGTTGAACCTCGCTGCCGCGTCGGCAAGACGTCGACGAAGGCGTCCAACCACACGATGCGATCCCGGCGCGTCGGTGTGCGTCAGCAGCGCCGCCACGCGATGGCCGTTCATCTTCCCCAGCACATCCGACCCGCGCAGCTCGCGACGCACGGTTTCCTGGAGCTGCAGCACCGTATCCTGCTCCGCCACCTGACGCGGAACGTCGATGACGACGAGCGACAGCCGCAAATCGAACCGCCTCGCGCGTTCGAGCTCTTCCTCGATGCGGCGAACGAAGGCCGAGACCACGGGCTGGATGTCCGCAGAGACCGGCTGCTCCGCCAGCGATGGCTCGGCGCCGACCAGCCACGTCTGCAGCACCCGCGCGGCCACGCGCGTCACCAGCGCCGCGTCCGGCGTGAAGCTCTCGTCCGGCGCGGGGCGCATCTCGAGCGTCGCCGATACACCCGACGCGATCGGTAACGCACAGACGAATTGATCCGCAGCAAAGAGCCACTCGCCAGGGGCAGCCGCCAACGCCACGGGCTCCGGAGAAAACCCACCCACGCGCACGAGGCGACGCAGCCGTCCGCGGCGGTTCAGCGTCAAGGCGGCGCTCGCGGCGCTCGTGAGATTGACCAGTTCGCGGACGGCATGGACGACGAGCAGCTCGGCGGCCATGTCGGTCTGCGAGAGACGCGATTCGAACAGCTCGCGCGTGCGCTCCCGTCGCCGCGCGCGCAGCGAATCCAACTGAACGCCCGCGATCCGTCCGAGCACCGGCAGAATCGCATCCCCGTCCTCGGGCACGCTGCCGACGAGCACGAGCACCCATTCGGCGCCCGCCGAGGCCGTCAGCGGAACGATTGAGACCTCAGCGCTGCCGCCACCCTGATGTCCCCATTCCGGGATCGCGCCGATGCGGCGCATCTCTCCGGTGCCGGCCAGCCAGAGCGAATTCAGCCGCTGCCCCGCTTCATCGATGTGCGCGGCGGGCAGCGACGTGTGCAGCACGAAATCGCCCGCGAGGTCGCGCTGATAGATCCGCGCATCGACGTCGAACCAGACGGCCGCCGCCTGCACGATCGCGTGCGCGAGATCCGTTTCCAGATCTGTCTCGACGAGGTGTCGCAGGAAGCGCAGCGCGGCCAGCACGCGACGCGAACGCTGGCGCTCGTCGTTCAGCGTATCCGCCGCCGCGAAATCCGCTTCGACGATCGCGCGCGCCAGGTCCGACCACGGCTCCGCGTCCGTTCCAAACCCGGCGCTCGTTCGCCGCACGGCCAGAAGGCCCTGCGTGTGGCGCGTCTTCGCCGAACGCCGCAACGGGAAGACTTGATATATGAGTCCCGATCGATCGACCTGCTCCGGGCGCCCCGATGCGAGCGCATCGAGCAGCGTGCGGCGAACAGCGGGCGACTCCTCGATCAATCGACCCAGCTCCGTTCCCGATTCGGGATACACGTGCGCCAGCGTCGCGTCGAGGATCTCGACCTCGAGGCCAAACCGGGTCCGTGCCCGCTCGAGCAGCTGCGAGAGCGCTGTTGACACCATCAGTTCCAGGGAATGCGAAGACGTGCGTTCGGTGCGCGCGGTGGATCTGCGCGTCGATTGCGCAGCCCAAAGTGCAAAGGCATCGCCACTGCGTGGGAGAATTTTGTCAGCGAGCAGAATGCCTTTACTCACCGCGTTTACCGCCTGTTTCACCGCGATTCGGGAGTCCCCGCGCGACGCACGCTCGAGGTGTCACCTGAAATCGCGCGACTAAAGTCGCTGATCTGGAGGACTTTTCTCGGCGTCGAACGCCACCTCGCCCGACGTGCGCAACCTAGAAGGGGCCGGTCAGGAGCTCGTAGGCGAACTCCGCTGCCGCCCGTAAATGCCTGGTGAGCCTCACCATAATCGCTGTCAGCCTTCTCCGGATACCGCGCGGCCGCGTCGAAGAACCCGGTGGTTCCGGGGGCGCGCCGACCGCAACAGTCATCGCGGCTTCAGGACCACCTGAACCACCTTCTCCGAGGGAACCGGGGTGCCGTTCGTCTTTGCCGGCTGATAGACCCAATCCTTCGCCGCGGCCAGCAGCAGGCGGTCGTAGGAGGGATGAACGGGCGCCGCCATCTCCGCGGAGACCACCTTGCCGTCAGCATCGATGCGCACGCGCACCGCACCGCGGAACTCGACGAACTGGCTCGTCGCGTCGGTCGGAATCCAGGGCGGCAGGTTCTCGCGAATCGCGACCGGCGGCGTCACCACGGGCGGGGTCGCGGGAGCGACAGGCACCGGGGCCTCCGTCGGCTTCGGCTTCGCCGGAAGCGCGCGGCTCAGATCGAGGAAACCCGAGCCGAGCAGCCGAAGCTCCGCGACGGTCGAATCCTCCCGCACGTCCGGATCGTCGGCGAGCTTCAGCATCTGCTCGAATTCGACGATCGCCGCATCGCGATCCTTCCGTTCGAGCGCTGCCTTCGCATCGACGTACATCGTCTTCACGAGTGACGGCCCGATGCGGCGTCGCACCTTCGAAAAGAGCTCCTGGATGCGCGGCGAGGCTTCCGAGGCGTCGGGCCGGTAACCCGGATTCGCGCTGATCAGGTCCTCGACGATGCGTTCGGCTTCGGAGGCGCGTCCGAGCGCGACCAGGCAGAAGACTCGATACTGCTCGAGCTCAGGCCGTACGTCCGCCCCCTCGGGGCGAGTTACGACAGCGAGCGCGTCCTCGTACGCCGCCGCGGCATAGAGATCCTTCAGGCGCTGCAGTGTGTCGTCGGCGAACGCTGACGTCGCGGCGATGAAGAGCAACGCGAGTCCAACGACGATGCGACGGGGCATGGCCCTACGGCTTCCGCAGATCCACGCCAAGGCGCGCGGTCTGCCCCAGGGTGACGGTCACCGTCTCGCGGCGCTCGCCAAACTCAGGATGACGGAACAGGACTTCGTGCCGTCCGATCGGCCGTGAGAGGTTTCCGATAGGCGTCTCGCCCACGCGCTGTCCGTCGATGAAGACCTCCGCCCAGGGCGTCGCGTTCAGGCTCATGACGCCGTTCGGAACCTCGATGCGCGCGACCGTGCTCTTGCCTGCCGTGACCTTCAGCTTGCGCTGGGTCTGGAACCCGAGCGCATCATTCGAGAAATCGATATCGTGATCGCCGGCCGGGAGCATGACGCGCTCCAGCTCGGTGCTTCCGATGACCCTGCCGCCTTCGCGCATCTGCAACGTGATGGGCGATGTGACGCTCAGCCAACCCGCAGTCATCACCGGGGCCTCGGGCGGAGGCGCAATCGCGGAGGAGACGATCAACGAAACGGTCTCGCGCGCCTCGAGCTTGACGCTGCGCTTCACGATGCCGTGCGGGCTCTTGACGGTGACCTCGTGATCGCCTGGCGCGACTCCTTCGACGGTCATCGGGGAAACGCCACGCTCGATGCCGTCGATGAAAACGGGAAGCTTCGACGGCTCCGTGTGGATTCGCAGCGCGCCGAGCTGCGCCGCGGCCGTATCGGCGCTGCCGGGCATCTCGACGTGCTGCACGGTGGACGCACCAGAGACAATGGTCGCTTTGATCGTGCGGGTGTTCTCACCCGAGCCGAGCAGCACGTCGTAAGTGCCTGGCGCGAGCGGCAGCGTCATCGGCGTGCGCCCGACCGTTTTTCCAGCGATGACGATGTCGAGGCCCGCCGGAGTGGTGTCCAGACTCAACGAACCGGTGACAGGGCCGCCGGCGCTGCGCTGGTATTCGAGAAGGCCCACGGCGGCGGCGCCCGCGCTCAAGAGCACGACCGCCACCCACTTGACGATCGTGGCCGCCGCGGTACCTAGGGAAGGCGATGCCACCCTGGCTGTCTCGTGCGGCACTGCCGCAAGGGGCGCCGGAACGGGATCGGATTCGGACCCGAACGCGTCAAGCCCATCGCGGGTGTCCGCTGCTCCTGCCGCAACGGCCGCGGCGCCGCTACGCTGCGGCGAGGGCCAGAGACGCGCAATCCTGAGAAGACTCACGCCACTTGCTCCTGTCTTTGCCTCGGTGTCGTCGAGGCATGTGCAGGACAGAGGCACGAGGGAAGGGCCGCTCTTTACCTCTGAAAGGAAGATTCAGCCGGCGCAAATAGGCGAACGCCGTACCAACATGTCTTTGGGCGACTTTTGGCGGGAATTTACCAGAAGCCTTCCGATGCGGCGAGGCTTTTGTCTTCCTAGCGATGAACTTTTGTCTTCGACTCCGCGCGAACGGCTATCGCGAACGCGGGCTCTTTTTTCCGCGGCGCATGAGCGCTGCGGCACACAAGAACCCCATGCCGCTCACGAGCAATGTCGACGGCTCCGGCACTTGCGTCAGCCTTCCGCCGCCAGGCGACAGAATGCCGACGTTCTTGCCGTTCGAATCGAGGAACTGGGCCCGTAGGTTCGCGACCGACTGCGTGCTCAGCGCGGTCGTCCCGCTCAAGTCGACCGAGTATTCCCAGATGAGCGTCTGACCGGGCAGCGGCGCACCGAAGTTCTGGGAATTTCCGGGCCCGCTCTGGGTGCAGACTTCCTGACTGTCGGTCGTATTCGCCGTGCAGCTCTTCGTCGACCCGCTGATGTTGTCCCAGAACACGCTCCAGGGACCGCCGCCCAACGGCGCGCTCACCAGCGACGGCTGGACCTCGTATCCGCCGGGGGTCTGAATGCCGCTCAGGGAGAACGACAATTCATCCACGTACGCAGGAGCCGTGCTGTCGCCCCTGATCACGACATCGAGGAGGTAGTCGTTGGGATCGCTGTTGGCGATCTCCGTGAACGTCAGGCTTGCCTCCAGCACGCCGGCGGGACACGTGGCGTCGCCTGGGCAGAAATTGATCGTGAGCGGCGCAGCCGACAGCGGCGCGGCTTCGAAGGCGAACAACAACGAGCCGAGAACCAGGAGACGTCCCACGGGATCGTCCAGTCATCACCAGATCGCTCGTGCGGAGGTGCACCTCTAGCGATCGGGACGCCCGATCGGGTGCAAAACTCCGACCGGATGCAGCGCCGAGCCGCAGCTACGAAAATAGATGGAAATTCACAGGTCCAGCAACACGCGCTCCTAAGAAGTCTGCGCGTGAACGGCCAAAATGCAACGAGCGAGAGGACATCTGATCGGCCTGCGCAGCACGTCGACGCGGTGTCCTTTACGGGTGCGAACGTGTGAGAAGCGCCCGTGCGCGCGCTTCGAGATCGCACAGCTCCGCCACGAGGCGCAAGGTCCCGACCTCTATACCCGGGACGAGTATGCTGTCAACCACGATCGGACGTCCAATCGTGACGGCGACCGTGCTGAACGGTCGCGGGACCTGGCTCGCATCCCAGCTTCCCATCGTCCACGCACGGTTCGCTTCGATGTGAAACGGCAGCAGCGGATGGCCCGTCGCGCCCGCCAGCCACACGGCGCCCGGCTGCGCCACGCGCGCGGGACCACGCGGACCATCGAGGGTGAACCCGACGGGATGCCCGCTCGCCAGCTCGCGACGCAATTGGGCGAGCGCGCGGGCTCCGCTCCGCGACGTCGATCCACGGGCGCCTCGATACCCGAAGCGACGGATGATGCGCGCGATCCATTCACCGTCGAAGTTCTCACTGATCATGACGACGATTCCGCGGTTGCGCCAGAAGAGGACCGCGGGAAGGATGCGGCCGTGCCAGAGCACAAAGATCGGCTGCTTGCCGCTGGCGACGATCGCGTCGTAATGATGCATCCCCTCGACGCGCCAGCGGAGTGTCGAGGCGAGCACGCGAATGAGCGGGGACGCCACGGCGGCAATCGCGGCCGCCTTTCGCAACTGTGCCGGGCTGAGAGGCGATTCGGGCAATCGTGTGCTTCTTCCGCCTAAAGGCGGAAGCTACAGGTCATTACAGCTACAGGTCATGACAGCGGAAGCTACATGTTCTCGTAGTTCGGCCCGCCGCCGCCTTCCGGCGGGACCCAGTCGATGATCTGATACGGATCCTGAATATCGCACGTCTTGCAGTGCACGCAGTTGGACGCGTTGATCTGCAGCACGCGCGTGCCGTCGCCGCCGTCTACCATCTCGTACACATTCGCCGGACAGAAGCGAATGCAGGGATTGCCGTATTCTTCGCGGCAGCGCGTGCGGCACACCTCCGCATCGTGGACGATGAGATGCGGCGGCTGATCCTCTTCGTGACGGGTTCCCGAGTAGTGCACGTTCGTCAGCCGATCGAAGGTGAGCTGACGATCGATCTTCACCGGATTCACCGTCGATTCCGGATCGGGCCGGGCGTCCTTGTAATAGTCCGCCAGCTTCTCCATGCGCGCGTAACCCGCGTGCGCCGGCATCGGATCCTTGAACCACCAGCCGCCGGTCACGAGCGACAGACCCGAAAAAGCAACGCCTGCCGCCAGTCCATAGCCGAAGCTCTGATGGACGTTGCGGACGGGATACAGCTCCCGTCGCACGTCGCTCGCGTTCACGCGATCCTCGTACGCTTTCAGCATCTCCGCAGACGTGTTCCCCGCATGGACGGCATCGAACGCCGTCTCCGCCGCGAGCATCCCCGTGCGCATCGCCAGATGGATGCCCTTCAGCCGCATCGAGTTCACGCATGCACCGGCGTCGCCGGCGATGAGCGCTCCGTCTGCGTACAGTCGCGGAATCGTGTGCCAGCCGCCTTCGGGAAGCGCCTTGGCGCCGTAGCGGACCATCTGGCCGCCCTGCAGCAGCGACGAGACGAGCGGATGGCGTTTGAAGTGCTGAAACGCGATGTGCGGATCGAACATGGGGTCGCGGTAATCCAGGCCGACGACGAGCCCGACTGAAAGCAGGCCATCGTCCAGCGCATAGATGAAACCTCCGCCGAACTCTTCCATCTTCAGCGGATATCCGAGCGTGTGCGTCACGCTGCCGGCTGGTACGCGCCCCTTCGGAACTTCCCATAGCTCCTTGATACCGATCGCGTACGACTGCGGGCTGCGTCCGTCATCGAGACCAAGCTGACGGATCAGGGACTTCGTCACGTTGCCGCGGACGCCGTCCGCGAGGATCGTGACCTTCGCATGAATGTCGACGCCGGGCTCGAACGCCGGCTTCCGGTGGCCATGCTTGTCGATGCCGCGATCGCCCGTGCGCACGCCAATCACATGCGTGCCGTCGAAGAGCACCTCCGTCGCGGCGAATCCGGTGAAGATGTCGATCGCCTCAGCTTCCACCAGGCCGCCAAGCCATTTCACGAAGCGGTTCAGCGAGATGATGTAATTGCCGTGGTTCGCGAGCGGCGGCGGGATGATTGGCGTCTTGAACTGGCGGCTGCGCGTGAGGAAGTAGACCGCTTCGTCGTGGACGTCCGACGCGAGCGGGGCGCCGCGGTCCTTGAAATCGGGCACGAGGTCGCCGAGCGCCGAGGGATCCAGCACTGCGCCCGAGAGCATGTGCGCGCCGGCTTCGCGCGCCTTCTCGAGCACCGCAATGGCGAGCGGCTCGCCCCCCTTTTGTTTCTGGAGCTGCGCGAGCCGCAGCGCGGCGGACATCCCCGCAGGTCCGCCGCCCACGATGAGAATGTCTACGTCGAGCGTCTCGCGGGTCATTGAATTGGTGTCACTCACGCGAGTCGACACCTTCCTCGAGGAGCGCCTCGAGCTCGGCCAGCGCGTCGAGATCGCGCGGTCTGCCGGCGGCGCGTTTGAGCGCGATCAACTTCGGCAGCGAAACGCAACGACAGCGAACGCCCAGAATTTCCGCTTCGATCGTTGACGGCGATGAATTCGACGTTCCCCTCGGCCAGGGCACGCAAGAGCCGCTCGAGCGAGCTCACCGCGGCTTCCGCGCGGCGCCGCGGATGCGCTTCACGGCATCGGCGAAATCGAGCATCCTGCGAACACGCTGGTCGGGCGTGAGCGTCAGGTTCTCGCGCAGCAGCGTGCGATCGATGTCCTTCTTGTAGGCCTCGATCACGGGATCCGGCGGGAACTCGCGCGAGCTCATGCCGCTAGTGTATCGCGACGTTCGGCGGCCCTGAAAGGACCGCCCTACGCCTTGTTCAGTTCAGCAATCATCGCCGGCACCACTTCGAACAGGTCCCCGACGATCCCATAATCGGCGACCTCGAAGATCGGCGCTTCCGGATCCTTGTTGATCGCGACGATCGTACGCGAACCCTTCATGCCGACGAGATGCTGGATGGCGCCGGAGATGCCGAGCGCGACGTAGAGCCGCGGCGCGACAGTCTGGCCGGAGCTGCCGATCTGGCGATCCATCGGAAGCCAGCCCGCGTCGCAAATGGGACGCGACGCCGCGAGCTCGGCGCCCATGGCCTGCGCGAGTTGCTGCGCGACCTGTAGATGCTCCTGTCCTTTGATGCCGCGCCCGACCGCGACGATGCGCTCCGCCTGCGAGAGATCGACGGCGGCCTTTGCTTCCTTGAATGGGGCCTCGGGCTTCTGACGGATCGCCGACGCATCGATCGCAATCGAAGCCTTTCTGATCGGCGCCGCCGATGCGCCCTTCCGCGCCGCGTCCGCGCGGAACGCGCCGATCTGGCACGTCACGAGATGCGGCGCCGGTCCTTCGGCAACCACGTCGGCCTGCAGCTTTCCCTGAAAGATCGGACGGACGCACGTCATCGAACCGCCGCTGTTCTTGACGGCGACGCAATCGGTGATCAGCGGCCGCCCGAGCCGTGCGGCCAGCGCCGGCGCGAAGTCGCGGGTCTGATAGGTGTGCGGCAGGAAGACGTGATCCGGATGCTCCGCATCGATCAGTATCCGAAGCGCCTGCACGTATCCGTCCGCGGTATAGTCCCGCAGCGCGGGGTCATCGACGACGACGATCTCCTCGGCTTCAGCGGATGCGACATCGGAGGCCGCAGCCTCGGAGCCGATGACGGCGACTTTGATGGATGTCCCTATCTGCTGCGCAGCCGCGATGGTCTCCCAGGTGGCGCGATTCAGTTTCCCTTCGCGCTGCTCTGCGACGACGAGGATCATGACGGCAGGACGCGCGCGTCCTCGCGCAGGCGCTTGACGAGCGCCTTCGCAGCTTCGGCCGCGCTCCCCGGAAGGATCTCCGTCTGTTTCGCCTTCTGCGGGAAGTAGACGCTCGAGATGCGCTGCATCGGCGCCGGTAGCTGCGCTGGCGCGACCTTCCTGATCTCCTTCTTCTTGGCTGCCATGATGCCTTTCAGCGTCGCGTAGCGAAGCTGATTGATGCCGCTCTGGATCGTGAGCAGCGCCGGCATGGGCAGCGTCATCCACTGGAACCAGCCGCCCTCCATCTCCCGTTTGACGCGGACCGACGCGTCGCCTGCCTGGACCTCCATGATGATCGTCGCGTGCGGCAGTCCCAACTTTTCGGCCAGGACGACCCCGACCTGACCGAACCCCTGATCGTCGGACTGAAGGCCGGTGAGGATCAGATCCACACGCTCGTCGCGCAGCGCGCCGGCCATCGCCTCTGCGACGGCGTTTGCGTCTGCCGACGCGAGCGCATCGGACTCGACGTGGATCGCCCGATCGGCGCCCCGCGCGAGCGCTTCACGAATCACCTGCGTCGCGCGCGCGGGTCCAGCCGAGCAGACGATGACCTCGCCGCTGTGCTTTTCTTTGAGCCGTAACGCTTCCTCGAGCGCGTAGGCGTCAGGCTCGTTCAGCTCGAAGCTGGCGTCCTGGTCGCGAATCCAGGTCTTCGCGTCATTAACGCGCAACTGCCACTCGCGCGTGACGACCTGCTTGATGCAGACGGCAATCTTCATCAATCCTCGAAGGCCTTCATCAAAAGCGTTCCGTTGGTGCCACCGAAACCGAAAGAATTCGACAGCGCGTAGCGGATCCGCATCGCACGTGCCGTGTGCGGCACGTAATCGAGATCGCACGCGGGATCCGGGCAATCGAGATTGATTGTCGGCGGTGCGATCTGATGCTTCACCGCGAGCGCGCAGATGCCGGCTTCGAGACCGCCGGCCGCGCCGAGCAGATGCCCGGTCATCGACTTCGTCGACGACATCGCAAGCTTGTAGGCGTGGTCGCCAAACAGGTTCTTGACGCCCAGCGTCTCCGTCGGATCGTTGATGGGCGTCGACGTGCCGTGCGCGTTGATGTAGTCCACGTCCGTTGGCGCAATCTTCGCCTTCTTCAGCGCCATCGTCATCGACCGAATCGCGCCGTGCGCTTCCTCGGGCTGGCTCGTCAGATGATACGCGTCCGACGTGAGCCCGTACCCGACGATCTCGGCGTAGATCGAAGCGCCCCGCCGCTTCGCCGTCTCCAGCTCCTCGATGATGACGATGCCGGCCCCTTCGCCCATGACGAAGCCGTCGCGATCCTTGTCGAACGGCCGGCTCGCCTTCTCCGGCGCGTCGTTGCGCGTGGAGAGCGCGCGCATGGCCGCGAACCCGCCGACGCCCATGGGGGTGATCGCGGCTTCGGAGCCGCCGGCGATCATGACGTCAGCGTCCTCGCGCCGGATGATCTCGTATGCTTCCCCGATGGCGTGCGCGGACGCCGTGCAGGCCGTGCACGTCGCGAGGTTCGGCCCTCGCGCGTTGAATCGAATGGAGACCTGGCCCGCCGCGAGATTGATGATGGATGCGGGGATGAAGAACGGCGAGATACGCCGCGGGCCCCCTTTCATCAGTTCCTTGTGTTCCCCTTCGATCGTCTGGAACCCGCCGATGCCGGACGCGATGAAGACGCCGACGTGATCCGCGAGCTCCGGCGTCACATTCAGCTTCGCATCGTCGACCGCGAACTGCGCGGCCGCGAGCGCGTACTGAATGAACACGTCCATCTTCTTGACGTCTTTCTTGTCGATGAACTGCAGCGGGTCGAATCCTTTGACCTCGCCCGCGATGCGCGCGGAATGTTGCGACGCGTCGAACCGCGTGATCGGTCCGATGCCGCTGCGCCCCGCGCACAACGCCTCCCAGTTCGCCTGCGTCCCGATGCCGAGCGGCGACACCAACCCGACGCCCGTCACCACGACTCGCCTGGTCATTTTCTACCGGGGGGCTTCGCCCCGCCGGCCCCCCCTACACTTCTCTTCAATGGCGGGGACCCCTGCACCCCGCCAAGCTCGCTTCGCTCCGTGGGGGCCCATCGCCCACTCCACTCCGCTCGCGCCTGGCTCGCCGCAGCGCAATGCGCGAAGGCGGCTGGCTCGTTCGCTGCGCTCACTCGCGATTACCAGCGGGCTGCGCCCCGCCGGCCCTCCCACACGCTTGCTCGCGTACTCGGTCGCTCAATCCGCGCTCCGGTTTACTTCTTCGTCTTGGCGTGGGATTCGATGTACTCGATGGCCTCTTTGACGCGCGTGATCTTCTCGGCGTCCTCGTCGGGAATCTCGATGCCGAACTCTTCCTCGAACGCCATGACGAGCTCGACGGTGTCGAGCGAGTCTGCGCCCAGGTCGTCGACGAACGAAGCATCCGGCGTCACTTCCTCTTCGTCCACCCCGAGCTGCTCGACGATGATGCTCTTCACCTTGTCTGCAACGGCCATTCACAACCTCCAGTTAGAATCCGGGGGGCTTCGCCCACCGGAGGCCCCCCTCCACGCTCGCTCGCGTGGACCCCTTTGATCCCCGCTCCGGCTCGCGTGGCTCTCTCGCTGCGCTCGTTCGCGTCTCCACAGTGGGGGGCCTACATGTACATGCCGCCGTTGACGGCGAGCACCTGCCCCGTAATATATGATGCCTCGTCAGAGGCGAGAAAACAGACAGCCGCGGCCACATCGTCCGGCGTGCCGATGCGCCGCAGCGGAATTCGGGATTCCCAGCTCTCGCGCGTGCCGCCGGCAATCTCGCGCGTCATGTCGGTCTCGATCAGGCCAGGCGCGATCACGTTCGAGGTGATGTTGCGCGACGCAATCTCCAGCGCAACGGCCTTGGCGAACCCGATCAGCCCCGCCTTCGACGCCGCGTAATTCGCCTGACCCGCATTGCCCGCCTGGCCCACGACCGAGCTGATGAAGATGATGCGCCCGCTGCGTTGACGCACCATGGGCTTCAGCACCGCTTGCGTACACGAGAACGCGGCGGTCAGGTTCGTGGCGACCACCGCGTCCCAATCCTCACGCTTCATGCGCAGCAGCAGCTGATCGCGCGCAATCCCCGCGTTGTTCACGAGGATGTCGATCCGGCCGTGCTTCTCCAGCGTCTCCGCGATCAGCGCGTCGACTCCACTCGCGTCGACCACATCGGCGGACGCGAGATCTGCCTTGCCTCCCGCTTCTCTGATCTCACGGACCGTCTCTGCGGCGTTGTCACCGCGGGCGACGGCAATCACATGCGAGCCGTGCTGCGCGAGGCGCTTCGCAATCGCCCGGCCGATGCCGCGGGACGCACCGGTCACGAGCGCTACACGACCAGTCAAGTCGATCATCGGCGTCAGGCAATCCCCAACGCCTTGCCCAGCGACTCGAATCCGGCCGGATCCTCGACGTTGTGAACGACGACGCTTCGATCGATCTTCCTGATTAAGCCTGACAGCACCGATCCCGGTCCGAGCTCGACGAACGTCCGCGCGCCGTCCGCGATCAGCCGGCGCACGACATCGTCCCATCGCACCGGCGACGAGACCTGCCGCACGAGCGCCTCGATCGACTCCCCCGCCGATCGCTTCGGCTCCGCGTCGACGTTCGCCACCACCGGCATCGATGGATCGCTCGTCGTCAGCGCGCGCAGCTCGGGCGCGAGCCGATCCTCCGCAGGTTTCATCAACGCGCAGTGGAACGGTGCGCTGACGGC
>JAICSD010000304.1 GCA_025937075.1 Vicinamibacteria bacterium
CTCGACGATCAGTCGCTCGCGGATCTCATTGGCGCTGCAGATTGCGTCTTACTGCCGTATCTCGAGATCTTTGCCAGTTCCGCGCTCTCATTGACCCTCGCACTCGGTCGCGCCGTGGTCGCGTCGGACCTCCCCTATTTTCGCGAGGTGCTGTCCCTCGAACCCGACGCCGGCGTTCTGGCGAGGCCCGGAGATCCAGAAGCACTTGCACGCGCAGTACACGAGTTCTTCGCGAAGCCAATCGAGGTTCGGCACGAGGCAGCTCGAAAGCTCGGTGGCCGCCTCACGTGGGAGAAGCTCATCCCGCCCATTGGAGAGTGGTTTCTGAAGAACACCGGCCACTCAGTTGCGCGCTGAACCATCGTTCACGCGCGCAGAGCCGTTTCGGCGTGTTCGAGCGGGTCGGACAGGAGGACCGGCTTACCGGCGCTGAGCGATGAGCGGCACGGTGCGGGTCGCCTGGCCGGAGCTTCCGGCCGGTGTGAGGCTGACGTTCCACACGATCGTTCGGCCGCGCGGAACGTCAATCGTGCGCACGTACGATCCGTAACCTTCCTTGCGGACCTCCACCTGGTGAGCGCCTTCCGTCAGCTCGATTGCGAAGCGATTCTCGCCGGGCGCAACGTCCCACGCGTGGCCATCGATCAAGATCGTCGCGTCGGACGGCATCACGCGCAGCGACAAGGTGCCGAAGCCCGAGTTGTCGTTCGGCTGAGAGGCTGGTGGTGCCGGGTACGCCGGAGGCGCCGCGCTTCGGTTGTCATAGCTCGGAGCGGGATACGGGTACGCGTTGTAGGGATACGCATACGGATACGGGTACGTGTACGGCGCGTAAGCGCCCCACCCGAATCCGACACCGAAGCTGAAGTACCACGGCGCGTAGTAGTGGTAGGGATACGAGTAATACGGATAGTACGGCCTGTAATAGTACGGCCTGTAATAGTACGGCCGATAGTAGTACGGCCGATAGTAGTACGGCCGGTTGTAGTACGGCCTTGCGTACACCGGCGCGTGCCCCCTCGGGACCGCCACGCCGACGCGCGGCGCACCTCCCGCAGGCGGACGCCGCTGCGCGAAGACATCCGACGGCTGCGCCAATCCACCCAGCGCGACAAATCCCAGTAGTGCCGTGAGGCGGAATGTTCGGGTCATGGAGACCTCCGCAGGCAGCCGCTCGATTTCACTATACGCCTGACTCGGACCTTCTGACGCCCGATCGCGTCGCTGCTCGACCTGGCGCTTGACTTGCCGGCCCTCGACCAGCTACCTTTTTTAGACAAGGTAGCTGGACGCGCTATGGGCCTCTCCGACAAGTTCGCGGCGATTCGCAAGGGCCTCCTCGAGTTCCTGATTCTGAAGATCGTCGCCGCGGACAAAGTGTACGTCGCGGAAATCCTGCGGCGCCTCAGCGAAACGGAATTCGCGACGCAGGAAGGGACCCTCTACCCGCTCCTCAGCAAGATGCGCCGGGACGGCCTCGTCGATTACGAGTGGCACGAGTCCGACGCCGGCCCCCCACGCAAGTACTACGAGCTCACGGCAAAGGGGAAATCGCAGCTCGCGGAGCTGAACGACTACTGGAAGCAGTTGAATGCGACCATCGCGCAGGTAGGACGATAGCCATGCAGAAAGTCATCAGCATCAACCTGAATGGCAACGCGTATCAACTGGACGAGAGCGGCTGCGACGCGCTCCGCGAGTACCTCGCCGGCGCCGAGCGCGAGCTCGCGGGCAACCCGGACCGTGCGGAAATCATGGTGGATCTCGAACAGGCGATTGCGGACAAGTGCCAGAAGTTTCTCAGCCCGCACAAGTCCGTGGTCAGTTCCAGCGAGGTCGCGCAGATCGTTCGGGAGATGGGCCCGATCGAAGCGGACCCGGAAGACGGAGCTCGATCAGGAAAGGATCCGGCTGGCGGCCGCAAGAGGTCAGATCGCGATCAGAGCGCATCGAAGCGACTGTACCGCAATCCCGACGGCGCGATGATCGCGGGCGTCTGCACGGGACTCGCGGCCTACTTCCGGATCGACGTCGCCTTGATGCGCGTCGCGTTCGTCGTCGCCGCACTCCTGACCAAAGGCGCGGCTATCGTGGTCTACGTCATCGGCATGTTCATCATCCCTGAGGCGCACACTGCAGAAGAGCGCGCGGCGGCCGGCGGGGCGCCGTTCAACGCGAAGGAAGTGATCGATCGCGCGAAGAAGCAGTACGCAGAAGGCACGCGGCATTTCCGGCGGCAGTGGCGTCAGCAGCAGCGCCAGTGGCGGCGCTTCGGATACTGGACACCCGGTGCGTCATTCGCGTACGCCCAGCCTCCGTGGATGGCGCCGCTCGTGTCCGTGTTCACGCTCGTCCATGTCGCGCTGTTCCTCACGATGGCGGCGATGTTGATCTCGCTGGTGAACACGGGCGGCGTGCTGAACTGGCAGCTGCCGCCGGACGTACCCGTGTGGGCCGGCGCGCTCATCCTGCTCGTCGCATACCAGATTGTCGTATCGCCGCTGCGCGCGGCACAGCACTGGTCGTGGCAATGGCGCGCTGACGCACGGGCCGCGCCGTACGCGTTCTGGAATGCCGTCGTCTGGCTGATCGGAATGGCGTTCGTCGTGTGGATTGCGTCGAACCACATCCCGGAGATTCGGCAGTTCCTTCAGAACGTGCCGCCCCTCGTACGCCAGTTCGTCGACGCGGTGCGGGATCTGATCGCGCGATCGAAGTGACCCGATGTCATTCGTCGAGCGCGCTGCGGAGCGCACCCAGCTGCTGGCGGATGCTCCCGAAAGCCGGAGACGAATCCGGCGCCAGGGCAGGATCGTCGGCGAGCCGGATCAGCGCCGCGATCGTCTTGCGCAGCGCCTGCAGGCGGTTCAGCGTCCGCTCGTGTTCCAGTGCGCGTTCTCGAGCGGTCTGGAGAATCTGATGCCGCTCGCTGTACGATGCGTCCGGCTGAATCAGCAGGTAGCGGCGGCCGCGGATCTCGAGCGCCGTGGCGATCACGGGAACCTCTCGTCCCGCTGAATCGGCAACCACGAACGGTTCGCTGTCCTTCCGGCCGTCCACGCCTCCCGACCACAGTCCCTCTGCATCCTTCAGAAATGCGTCGAGCACCGGGAACGCCTGCTCGAGGGCGACGGGACTGCCGCCGCCGGCATCGTGAAAGGCCGCGAAGAACCACTGCGGGACGTGTGAGAACTCAACCCTCCGGAATCCACCCGAGGGCAGCGACTCGAGCAGGATCAGATCGAGCGCGGTCGTGAGATCGTTCAGGATCGAGTCCGATGCGTACTGGTCCTGCAACATCAGACGACTGCCATGTCGCGCGCCAGCCGGAGAAACGCGTCCTCGACGCCCACGCCCGTCTTCGCGCTCGTCCGGATGATGGGCCAGCCCAGCTCCGCGATCCGTATGAGGGCCCGCTCGTCCACCTGCCACTCCGATTCGAGGTCCGATTTGTTGAGCAGGAACACGAACGGCACGCTGCCCAAAACCCCGTTGGCGGTCTTCTGCAGTGCGCGCGCGATCTCGATGGTCTGCTGCCGTGTTCCGTCGGCGACGAGCAGATATCCGGACGCGCCCCTCAAATACGACGTCCGCACGGACTGAAAGTCATCGTGACCGTATAGATCCCAGAGCATCAGGGTGACGTCGCTTCCGTCCACCGCGATGACCTTCTTGTCCACCTTTACGCCAACCGTCGTCAGATACCGATCGGCGAAGACGCTGCGCACGAACCGCGAGACGAGGCTTGTCTTGCCGACCGCGAACGCGCCGAGCATGCAGATCTTCTTCTGCATCATCGGGCCTGGCCACTGCCGTCCGCCGCGGTGCCCACGCGAAACGACACGCGGCGGTTCTGCTGTTTTTCGCCCTCCGTCGTGCCGGCGGCCGCCGGCTCGCTGCTGCCGAGGCCAGTCGCGCGCAGCTCCAGGGAGCGAAGGTCACGGGCTGCCAGGAGGCTCCGCACGTACTCCGCCCGGCGTACGCTGAGCGGGTTGTTCGACTCGATCGGACCGTCGGCGTCAGCGTGCCCGCGAATCTCCACCTGCAGACGGCGGCCTTCCATGTGCGCGAGCGCATCGAGCATCCGCGCGTCTTCGAGCGCGGCGGCGATGGCGCGCTCGCCCTCCGGAATGATCCTCGTCGAGCCCCGTTCGAAGAGGATCGAGGTCGACTCGAGCGCCCGGACGATCGCGAGCGAACGGTCGGCGATCAGCCCCGCAGCATCGTACCGGGTGATCCCTGCGAGAGCAGGCGCAACGCGTACGCTCTCGACGATCCAGTCGGCGGTTGCGCTCCCGGTGGCGGTGAGGACACCGCCGTCGTAGTGCAGCGAGACGTCACTCGACGGCCTCAGAAACTGGCGGGCGCGCGCGAGCACGAGCGACGGATCGAGCGCCTGGTACAGCTGCCAGCTTCCCGTGACGTTCTCCGGAGACAAGCGATGGGCAGGCAACAGCGACGCCGGATCCCGTGCGAGCGGATCGCGGAGCCCGCGGACGATATACCGGCCCCCGTCGCGCTCGCCGGAGAGCACGACGATGCCGGGCTCGCGACGAAGGGCGTCGAGGTATCCGTTCCAGCGAGCGCGCCTGTCCAGCGTCACGTACATCCAGACGCCAAGCGCGAGAAGGGCGAGCGCGGCCAACGCCCACAACGCGCGCCGCGAGCGCGGGGCGGCCTGGTGGTACTGCGACTGAAGGCAATCTTCGAGGGTGGGCCGGGTGCTTTCGAAGGGGCTCGTATCGCCGTCGAACGCTCGAAGCGCGTCGCCGTGGAACGCGTGCACGCGCTCGATCGCTTCCTGAAGCGCCGTGCGCAGCTCCCGCGGCGGCGTGCCGCGGATGACGGCCGCCAGGATCGCGTACGGCCCCTGCTCGATCCAGACGGAGAGCTCGCCGACCCGCAGCGTGTCGAGCGCGTCTTCATCCGGCACGCGGAAGGAGTCGCGTGAGAAGTCGCGGATCGCGGTCAGCATGCCGGACACCATGTCGGGATCCGGCACGGCCTTCGGATCGGACGCGACGTGCTGCAGGAGCAGCCCGGTCCGCCGATCGATCAGCAGCACCTGCTCGACGCGGTACACCAGCGTATTGAGAAGGACGATTTCCGCGAACGGCCGTCCCGTCAGCAGCGCGGTCACGCGCCACTTGATCGCACGCCACGAGAGGCTGTACTCGACCGTCCGGTTCAGCGACTCGAGCATGCCGCTCAGGCTGGCAGCGATTGCTTTGCGGATGGCAGGACCGATCACTGGAAACAGCGCAGCGGCGAGCGGCTGCGGGTTCTTCCGGACAGACGCGGTGATCGCCTCCTCGATCGTCGAGGCGAGCGCACGCGTCAGGTGCGGGTCGCGCCTTCGCAGCAACACCGCCTCGGGAAGCACGTCGCTGACGTTCTGCGCCCGACGTCCCGGGTCGTCGAGGCGTGCCTCGAGCGCGCGCAGCTGCCGCTGCTCCGGACCTACGATCAGCGTGCGCAGCTCGGCGAACGCGCCCCGCGCAGGGCCGGCCTCGGGTCCGTCGTCCGGCGATCGCAGCGCGGCTTCACCCACGCGGAACGTCCTCGACGGCCGGCAGCCTGAACTGATCGTTGAGCCGCATGGCCATCTCGGTGAAGAGCGCGGCAAGCCCGACGCGGTCCGCTTTGTCGGTGCGCAGCTCGTGCGACTCGCGCACCAGCCGC
>JAICSD010000530.1 GCA_025937075.1 Vicinamibacteria bacterium
GCGCGACGAGTTGTTCGCCGCCATCGAGGGCACCGCGTTCCACACGCGAATCATTCTCGAGCGCATGGCGGAACACGGCGTGCCGCTGGCGCGCGTGATTCACGGCGGCGGCATCCCGCAAAAGAACGACGTGCTCAATCGCGTCTACGCGAGCGTGCTCGGCATGCCGGTGCTCGTCCCCGAGCAATCGATCACGGGCTTGGGATCGGCGATCTTCGCCTTCGTCGCGGCCGGCGTATTTCCGACCATTGCCGCGGCGCAGCGCCAACTGTGTCCTGCGTATCGCGTGTTCGAGCCCGTGCTATCTGACGCCGGGCGCTACGAGCGCCTGTATTCTCTATATAAGGAACTGTACTTCGCGATGGGCACCCCCGCCGCGCCCGCGCGCCCGATCGGCCACGTGCTCCCCGAGCTTCGCAGGATTGCCGCGGAGGCGAGGCTGGGGTGAGTACCTCGTCCGTCGTCCGCGGTCCAGGGCTGTGAAAGAACCGGGGCGGGCTGACTGAGAGCTCAGTTACTCACTTCCCTCTGTGCCGAGGCAGCGGTTCGGCCACGAAAGCGAGTCCAGTTTAGAGACGGCAGAACCCGAGATCACCAGTCGCGAGGACGCCACTCAATCCTACTGGCTGGACGGTGCAACAGAATCGAGAGCGCCGAGATTTGAGTAGTCCCGTCGACATCTCGAGTCTGTTGCACCGTCCAAGCGGGCCGGATTGGGTAGCAGCCTCACGTCAGGCAATCTCGTCGTCTGGCAGTCTCTCAACTGGTCTCACGGTCGCGGCCGAACAGCTACCTCGGGATCGAGTGACGAACTGACCTGACATCTGACCCTCCCGTCGCCATTCTTTCACAGTCCCTCGACGGACCACGGACGACGGACGACGGACTAACCAATATCGAAATACACCGAATACGTCCGCTGGTGCGTTCGATAGAACGGCGTGAGCGACACGTTGCTCGCGCCGGTCGATCCTGGACTGCGCGCAACGCCGCGCACGATGAAATTGCCCGGCGTCTGCGCGTCGGCTATCACCCATTCATCAACCGGCCGGTCGCGCGCGACCAGCACCGGCGCCCGCTGCTGCGGCGCGGTGTCCGGCTTTGCGCCCTCCCCCTGCTGTTCCGGATCGGGACGATGGTGGCGCGGCCCGAGGTCGCCCGCGAGCACGAGCGGACCCCACATGATGGCGGCGAGGTCGGGCTTGTCCGGCGTTGGCGCGAGGTGCAGCGACTTGGGCAGCGTCACCTCGACGACGTCGCCCGGCTTCCACACGCGCGTGATCTCGACGTATGAGCTGTGCGGCGCGGCTTCGTTGCCCGGCGCATTCGCGCGGCCGCCGGCGGCAAAGTTCTGGAGTGTGGTAAGCGCTGGCTGCGGCAGCGCGGTGCCGTTCACGGCGATCGTGAAGCCGTCACCAGCCCAGACCGGGCGCCGCACCGCCATCGTCAGCTTCTTGTTTGTCGACCTGGTGACCGTGATCGTCGCGCGCTCGCCGACCGGGAAGTCCGTGTCCATGCGAAGCGACACGCCTGCCATATCGGAGCGCGCCTCGGTCGGAACGTAGTGGTTCACCCACAGCGTGTCGTCCGACTCGAAGTAGAGCCCGTCCCCGTACATCGCGTGCGTCTCCATGCCAGTGCCGACGCAGCAGGTGAAGCTCTCGAGCATGTTCTGATATTCCTGCTGCACCGCGCGGCCGACCGGCACCATGTACGACATCTGCCCCGTGCTCGGATCGAACGACGCCTGCGCGTGGTTGAACATCTCGCGTTCCATGTAATCCGCATACTGTCCGTCGGGCCGGAACGAGAACAGCCGACGGCTCAACTTCAGCATATTGTAAACATTGCAGGACTCGCAGTCGCGTCCGTCCACCTGCGCGCCCTCGCCATCCGGAGGCCCGAAGTACTCGTCGTGGCCCATCCCGCCGGTCGCGTAGCTGTGGTGGTGCGCGACACGGTCCCAGAAGAACGACGCGGCGAGAATGTCCGACGGATCGCCGGCGTAGCCGTAGCGCGCCGCCGATCCCATCAGCTTCGGGATCTGACAGTTCACGTGCTTGCCCGACAGGTTGTCCTCGCCCCGCTTGAGCGGCGTCGTGAA
>JAICSD010000121.1 GCA_025937075.1 Vicinamibacteria bacterium
CGTGGCGTCCTCACGAATCTCCTGTTCTCGATTGGACCGATCCTGCTGCTGTTCGGCTTTTACCTCTGGATGTTCCGGCGACAACAGAGGGCGATGGGCGGCGGCATCCTGGGCGGCCGCCCGCGCAAACCCGTCGATCCCGAAACCGTCCGCGTGACGTTCGAGGATGTGGCCGGGATCGACGAAGTAGAGGCGGAAATCAACGAGGTCGTCGACTTCCTGCGAAATCCGGCGAAGTACCGTCGCGTGGGAGCGCGCGCGCCGAAAGGGGTGCTGCTGACCGGCGCTCCGGGGACGGGTAAGACGTTGCT
Organism: Vicinamibacteria bacterium; assembly: GCA_025937075.1. Next base: position 312 of record JAICSD010000121.1, read on the forward strand.
GGCCCGCGCGACCGCCGGCGAGGCGAAGGTGCCGTTCTTCAGCGCGAGCGCATCGGAGTTCATCGAGATGATCGTCGGCGTCGGCGCGAGCCGCGTCCGCGAACTGTTCGCCGAAGCGCGCAAAGTCGCGCCGGCGATTATCTTCATCGACGAGATCGATACGATCGGCCGCACGCGCGGCGCGAATGCCTTCGGCGGGCACGACGAGCGCGAGCAGACGCTGAACCAGATCCTGACGGAGATGGACGGATTCTCCGGCGCCGAAGGCGTGATCGTCCTGGCGGCCACGAATCGGCCGGACGTCCTCGATCCGGCACTGCTCCGGCCCGGCAGGTTCGACCGTACGATCGTCGTCCATCCTCCCGACCGCAAGGGACGCGCCGCCATTCTGCGTGTGCATACCCGCAAGGTGCCGCTCGGAGACGACGTGAACCTGGACGCGCTCGCGGGGGCGACTCCCGGCACAACGGGAGCCGATCTCGCGAATCTCGTGAACGAGGCGGCGCTGCTTGCCGCGCGGAAGGGCCAGAGCGAAGTCTCGCAGCGCGATTTGACCGATGCGCTCGAGAAAGTCCAGCTTGGAACCGTACGCAGCGTCGTCATGCCCGAGACCGAGCGACGGCGGACCGCGTACCACGAAGCCGGCCACGCGCTCCTCGGCATGATGCTGCCCGGCGCCGATCCGGTTCGCAAGGTGTCGATTATCCCCCGTGGCCGCGCGCTCGGTGTCACGTTGTCTACGCCGGAAGCGGACCGCTACGGCTACGACGCCAATTACCTGCGCGGCCGCATCGTCGGCGCCCTCGGCGGCATGGCCGCGGAACACGAGGTGTTCGGCGTGGTCACGACCGGCTCCGAAAGCGATCTGGAAGTGGTGACGCGCATCGGTCGATCGATGGTTGGCCGCTGGGGCATGTCCGAACGCGTCGGAAAGATATCCGTTCTGCCTGCCGACGCCGATCCGCGGATGGCCGGCGTCTCGGGCGGCATGCTCGATATCGTCGACGACGAAGTCCGACGGATTACAGACGAGTGTTATGCGGAGGCGCGGCGGATCCTGAGCGAGAACCGCCCGAAGCTCGACGCGATCGTCGCCGAACTCCTGTTGCACGAAACGCTGGACGAAGCCGAAATCTATGCCGCGGCGGGAATCGTCCGCCGCCCGGACACAGTCGACGGGAGCGGCAGCGGCGCTGCACGCGCTGCCCGCAGCAGCGCTCCGCACGAATAGAACTGGCGATCAGCGGGACTTCTGCACGACCCACGTCGTCATGCACCGCTGCTGCTGCACGTTCGTGGTCTTGAGCGGATCGAGCGGGGTCGCGCCGAGCACGCGGGCTTTCTCCAGCAGGAAGCGCTCGTCGACCACGAATCGATGGCTCCCGTCGGGAAGCCGGACACGGCCAGCGGTGCTGTCGATCAGAGCCTCGATGCCGATGCTCGAGGCGAGACGGGCGAAAAAGAGTCCGCCGGGCGCGAGCACCCGCCACATCTCGTCGAGCATGCCCTCGAAGTGCGTGCGGTCGCGAGCGAAGTGCAGGACGGCGCTGCAGATGATCGCGTCCATCTGCCCGTCAGGCCACGGCAGCGCATCCAGCGTCCCTTCTCGGACGTTGTCGATCGGGAGCGACGGCGCGAGCCGCTCCGCCAGCCGTCGCACCGCCCGGACCGCCGCGGGGTCCTCGTCTATGGCAAAGACCTCGAAGCCGCGCGAGAGCAGGAACGGGAGGTTGCGTCCGCTGCCGCAGCCGGCGTCCAGGATCCGCCGCCTGCCGTCGAAACGTCCGCGCAGCAGTTGATCGAAGAGGTAAATGTCGATCTCGCCGAACTGCGACCGCAGCTCGCTCGAGGGCTCCGTCTTCATCTGCACGACGATACTATGTCCGCCCCGACCAGCGCCGCCGTCGCCCGATTGGTCGGGTCAGCGGGCGCGGAGCGCCGATATCTGCCATACTGGAGGCTGGTCAACACGCCGCTTCTTCGCTGAGTCTGAACTGCATTCGCTTCGCCCGCCCGTCCTGTGGGCCGCACGAATCCCTTTCTGGGCTACGCAACGAGTCGCAACCGGGCGCGGGCTTTTCCGCGCCATGGTCCGCCAGGCGTTTTCAGTTCAGATGAACTGGGAGATTCACATGTCATCCAAGGGCACTATCAAGCGTATCGTCTCGGACAAAGGCTTCGGCTTCGTGGCCGACGAGTCCGGTCAGGAGTACTTCTTCCATCAGTCGGCGTGTCAGTCGTTCGACTCGCTCCGCGAGGGGCAGGCGGTGACGTTCCAGACCGGACAGGGCCCCAAGGGCCCGCGCGCCGAAAACGTCCGCGAATCCTAAGCGCTTCGTTCTATGTCGCGGGAGGGCGCCATGGCGCCTTCCCGCGATGCCGCTCTCTCGGCCATGACGCTGGCTGAGGCCGTTACCCCGCGTAAACGGCAAGAGTGCGCAGCTCGTTTCGCGTCTCGATCAGCGTCGTCGCGACATGGTTCGCGCCGGCGTCCATCAGCGACGCGCGCTCCTCGTCCGACAGGCTTTCAGGACCCCAACGGCCGATCAGGATCCGGACCTCAGGCAGTGCCGCGCGCAGCTTGCGCACGAGATATCGCGTCTTCGACGGCGGGCTCGGCGGAAGGTCGGCGATGCAGACCAGACGAACGCCTCGCGTCCGAACCAGATCGATGACTTCCGACGAGAGCGGACGGATCGACGTGGGATTCAAGCGGATGGAGTCGGAGTCTACGAGTTGCGCCAGCATCTGCAAGGCGATCGCGTCCGATGGCCCGTTTGCGGGATACGCCAGCACTTCCACGGGAGCCGCGTGCGGCCGCTCGTCGGACGAGGCGGCGGCGGTTGAGGGCTGTTCGTCTGGTTCAGTTTCGCTGCGTTCCGGTGCGGGCAAGCTCCGGAGCAGAGTCTCGACATCGGCAAGCAGTTCGCGCGTCTGGTCCGCGACCGCCTGTTCGTCGTCGCCCGTCAGGCGTCCTTCGAACCGATCGCGCTCCGCATAGGTGAGCGCCGGAAGCATCACCGCATCGTATACGGTGTCCGGCGGCTGCGACGCCACGTGGCGTTGAATGATATCCGCCGCCTCCCCCTGATCGCGCGCGAGCAGGCGCTGGTAGTAGCTGACGTCCGGTGACAGCGCCGGCGAATCCGCCATGAGCGTCGACAGAAACTCCAGACCGGGGAAGTGCTTCCCGAGCACGACGAGGCACACGGTCAACGGGGTGGCCAGCAGGAGGCCCATCGACCCCCACAGCCACGTCCACGCGGCCACCGCCACGAGCAGTGCGACCTGCGACACACCTGCCGCGCCTGCATAGAGCACCGTTTCGAGCACCAGATTCGTGAACAGCTCGACAACCACGAAGAGGCCAACGACTTCGAGCGGCCGCGTCCACCCCGCGAGCGCCGCGAGGCTGATCAGGATCGGGCCGCCCGCTGCCGCAATCGGCCCGAGGTAGGGAATGAATCGCAGCGCGGCGCCGAGAGCGGCCCACAGCAGCGAGTACGGAACGCCAATCCACCAGAGTCCGGCGCCGATAGCGACCCCGTACGCCGCGTTGACCAGCGTCTGCATCAGAAGCTGCCGGCTCACGCGGCTTCCGGCCTCGTCGAACGCTTTCGTCGTCACCGCGAGATGGCCGTGGCCGACGAGGCCAATGACGCGCCCGCGCAGGTCCTCGCGCTCCAGCAGCATGAAGATGACGAGCACGATCACGAAGCCCGCCGTCGACAGCGGCGCGATCGCAGGTCCGAGCCACGACGGAAAGTCCCACAGCGTCGATACCTGCTGCGGCTGCACGATCACGGGCTGCCGAACGGTCCCTTTCGGAGCCGGCGGCGACCCGATCTGTGTCTGGATGTCTTTGACTGTCTGTTCGACCTGCTCGACCGAGCCGCCGCGCCCCGCACCTCGGATGTCGGAAATCTTCTGCCGGATGTTCGCTCGATAGTGGGGCAGGTCGCGGGCCAGGCTCGACATCTGCGTCGCGACGCCCCATCCCGCCACTCCCAGGATCGTGAATACGAGCGCGACGACGACGAGGACCGCCGGGACGCGCCCGATCAGCCTCTGAAGAAACGTGACCGGTGGAGACAGGACAAAGGTGATCAGCAGCGCGAGCGCAACGGGTACGAACACCGCCTGCGCCCAATACAGCACTCCGACGACGAGCACGCACCCGGCGAATCGAATCCACGGCGCGATCACGCGGTCGAGGGAATCAGCCATTCCGCGTCAGAGTGCCACGCAAGATGCCGGCCGCTCTGGAGCGACCGCGTCCCCGGCGCTCTGCTCCCACGGCGCGGGCGCCGGACTGAGACGGTGTGGGATGCCGGCGGTCAGCCGCGGCCGCGCAGCCGGTTCGTCTTGACCATCGTCTTTGCGGTTCGCATTTTGGCGGCCTGGCTGGCCGCCCTCGGCACGTCAGGATCGGGCGGCAGCGGCTTCCGGTGTCTTTTGCCGGGGGCGTCGACGACGCCACCGCTGCGTCCCTTCGCGTTCTGACGCGTGGGTGTGTCCCGGCGCGCGGGCGTCGCCGACGGCTGTTCGGGAGCCGCCTTCGTGCCGCCACCGACCTGCTCGAGCAGTTCGACTGCACTGTCCCGGACGCTCGCGAGCTGTTGCGCCAGCGTTGCCCGATCCATCCAGCCCTCCGCTTTCGCGTGCAGGGTCCCTGCGATTCGGCCGAGTTCTTCGGCAAGCGCCATCGCCCGCTGCTCCAGCGCGCCAGGCGTCGTCTCTGCGTTGCGTGTCGTGGTCTTGCCACCCGTTCGAGTTGTGGTCGTCTTGCGCTTCGCCATGCCAGCTCCCGTCCGTGTTCAATCTCACCCTGAGTGTAACGTCCCCCGATGCCGGCGTGTGGCGGTTTCACGGAAGAGTCGTTGTGGGCCGCGATCCGCTCGCGATTGCGCAGAGAACCTTCGCGCCGACGCGGCTTCTCGCCGACACGTCTTTTCGGCGTCGAGCACAAATGGCTGTCCGAGGGGGGCCTGATCGCGTGAACCTCCGGCATCTCCCGCCCGTATCCCTTCGTGTGTCAAACCATCTGCGCTACGCGGCCCGGCGGCTGCGGCACGAACCCGGCTTCTCGCTGGTCGTCATTCTGACCATCGGCCTCGGAATCGGCATGAACACGACCGTGTTCACGCTCGTGAACGCGGTGCTGCTTCGCGGGCTGCCCTACGACAAGCCGAACGAAATCGTGGCGGTGTCGACGTATGACAACCAGCGGCGGGGCACCCGGCCGACGTCGTGGCTCGACTTTCAGGACTGGCAGAGGAGTGCGACCGCTTTCCACGGGTTGGCTGCGACGTCCGACTTGTCCTTGAACCTCAGCGGCGCGGGAGCCGCGCCCATCCGGCTGCGCGGCTCGCGCGTGACGACGAACACGTTTGCCCTGCTCGGCCAGCCGATGGCGCTCGGTCGGGACTTCATCGACGCGGACGGCAAGCCGGGCGCGACGCCAGTCATGATCCTCGGGCATGGCGTGTGGGAGCGCACGTTCGGCAGCGACGCTACACTCCTCGGCCGCACGATTCGCGTGAACGAGGTGCCGACCGAGATCGTCGGCGTCATGGCTCCGGGAGTCCAGTTCCCGGAGATCAGCGAAGCCTGGATTCCGATCCAGCCGCGGACGGACGAGGCGCGCGACGCTAGAACGCTCAGCGTCTTCGGGCGGCTCAGGGGCGGCGTCGGGATGGGCGAAGCCCAGACAGAGATGTCGGCGATCACCGCACGGCTCGAGCGCGAATATCCCGCGTCGAACGCGCACTCCGGCGCGTTGGTGCAGACGTTCAACGATCAGCAGAACGGCGGACCCATCCGCGTGGTGTTCCTGATGCTCCTCGCGGCGGTTTGCCTGCTGTTGCTCATCGCCTGTGCGAACGTCGCCAACCTTCTCATCGCGCGCGCGGTCGCGCGGACCCGCGAGATCGCGGTGCGCATGGCGCTCGGCGCCAGCCGGCGCGCGGTGATTGCGCAGCTCCTCACCGAAAGCGTGCTCCTTGGCTGTCTGGGTGGCGCGCTGGGGCTCGGCCTCGCGTATCTCGGCGTGACGCTGTTCGACCGCGCGGTCGCAGATGTCGGCAAGCCGTACTGGATCGTCTTCACCTTCGACTGGCGCGTCTTCGGCTGGCTCGCGCTCGTCTGCGTCGGCACGGGCCTCGCCTTCGGCCTTGCGCCCGCGCTGCAACTGGCCCGCACCAATTCGAACGACGCCTTGAAAGACGGCGCGCGCGGCGCGACGTCGGCACGGGGCCGGTGGCTCACGAGCAGCCTGGTCATCGTCGAGATGGCGCTCACGGTCGCGCTGCTCGGCGGCGCGGGCGTCATGATTCGCAGCTTTCTCAATCTGTACGCAGCCGACCTCGGCGCGCGGACCGACAACGTGCTCACCGCCGGGTTGGCGATGCCGGAGCAGAAATATCCGGATCCGGGGATCCGCATTCGTTTCATCGATCGACTCGACGAACGGCTGCGGGCACTCCCTGGCGTCGAAGCCGTTTCGATCGGAACGGCCGTTCCCGGCGATGGCATCGGGACGATGAGGCTGGACATCGAGGGGCAACCCAGGGCTACCACCGATCAACCGCGCGAGACGCGTGTGGCCAGTGTTGGTCCAGGCTTCTTCCAGACGTTCATGATCTCGCCCTCTGCCGGCCGAGTGCTGGAGCAGCGCGATGGCCAGGTGGGTTCGGAGGCGGTCGTCGTCAATCGCCGGTTCGTGGATCGGTTCCTCAACGGAGGCGAAGCGATCGGCCGGCGCATCATGCTGCGCGACGACGACAAGAACACGGTCTGGACGACGATCGTCGGCGTCATTCCTCACGTCCGGCACAGCGACGTGACGCGCGACGACCTCGATCCCGTCGTCTACCGGCCGCTCGAGAGGTCGTCGACGCGCAACTACACAATCGCGATCCGCAGCCATCAGCCGGCGACGACGCTCACCGCAGCGCTGCGCGATGCCGTCCGTCTGATGGACGCCGACCTGCCCGTGTTTCAGGTGAATACGATGGACGAAGTGCTGGCGCGGCAGCGCTGGCCCTTCCGGGTGTTTGGCAGTCTGTTCGTGCTGTTCGCGATCTTCGGGCTCGTGCTCTCGACGATCGGCATGTATGCCGTCACGGCGTACGCGGTCGGTCAGCGGCGGACGGAAATCGGGCTGCGCATGGCGTTGGGCGCGCAGCAGGCACACGTCGCCTGGATCGTGCTGCGCCGGGGGGCGGTGCAGCTCGCGATCGGGCTGCCGCTCGGCCTCGCCTTTGCCTATCTGGTCACGGTTGGCATGAAGACGCTGCTCGTCGGCATCAAGCCTGGCGATCCGCTGACGCTCGGAACCACGGTGGTCATCGTCATCGGCGTGATGCTCGCGGCGTGCATCGTGCCGGCCGGCCGTGCTGCGCGGCTCAACCCGGTCGTGGCCCTTCGCGATTGATACGAGCCGCCTCGGTCCTCGACTTTCGCGGGGGCGGCAACCCCGCCGTTCGGGCCGATCACTTGATCTGCTCGAACGGGATGTTGCCGATGGCGTACTCCTTCCAATCCCGATAGTCGAAGTGCCACCACTCGGTCGGGTTGACGGTGAAACCCTCTGCTTCCATCGTGCGCCGCAGGAGCGCGCGGTGCCACCGCTGCAGATCGGTGCCGCCGGGATAGAACGCGTAGGCGCGTTGTGTGCTCTCGTCGTACGTGCTCGGCATCTCGATCACCTTGCCGGTGGCAAGGTCGTACAGCGTGAGGTCTACCGCACAGCCGCGGTTGTGCTTCGAACCCGACGCCGGGTTGGCGACGAGCCATTTCTTGTTGTCCGGCGTCGCGTCCCAGAACGCCTTCGTCACGTACCACGGACGATACCCGTCGTGCACGAGCAGGCCGTAGCCGATCTTGTGCAGCGCCGCCGACGCGCGCGCCACGGCATCTGCGGCCGGCCGCTGCAGGAACGCGCGCGCCTGCGAATAGAACACCGATCCCAGGAAATTGTTCGTGGTCGCGTACCGGATATCGAGCTTGATCGATGGATCGACTTTGACGAGTTCGACCAGGTCGGACGGACGGAAGACTCCGGATTCAACAGGGGGTTGATGCGTGGCCGCTTCGGTGAGAACGGCAGCCACCGGACGCACCGGCTCGACGCGCAGTTGCGCCGACCCGGCCGCGGGGCCGAGAGGCAGCCGCGAGTACTTCGCGCCGGCCAGCGTGAGCACGCGCCCCGTCCCACCTGCGTCCCGCGCGAAATCGCCCGTGCTGATCGCCTGCGGAGTGCCGTGGCCGCGGACCGCGAAGAGCTTTCCATCGTGTTCGAGCACGTAGACGGGATCGGACTCAGGCCCGTATGCGCCGACCAATCCGGCGATCGCGGGCGGCGCAGGCGCCGGTTTGGGGGCGTTGACGGACTCCGGCTCTCGTGGCCAGGGATCGATGTGCGTTGACTGCGCTGCGACCGTCGCACAGAGGCAGACACACAGCGCGGTCGTCGTCAGGCGCGTGAACCGTTGCATGTCTCCAGTCTAATGCTCGTCGCCGGACGGGTGATGGAGGGCGCCCCTTTACGGGGCGCCACGGCGTTATCCTGAGCTGACAACGAAAAGAGCATCCAACTGTCCAATTCACTCGTCTCCCCATTCGCTGGTAAGCCGGCCCCGGCCGCGATGCTGGTCAACGTCCCGAGGCTCGTCACGGCGTACTACGTGGAGCACCCGGATCCGTCCGTCGCCGCAGAGCGCGTCGCCTTCGGCACATCGGGGCACCGCGGCTCCGCGTTCACACGCAGCTTCAACGAGGCGCACATCCTCGCCATCACGCAGGCCATCTGTTCGTACCGGCAGGCTCAGCGGATCGACGGCCCGCTGTTCATGGGGATGGACACTCATGCGCTGTCCGAGCCCGCCTTCGCGAGCGCGCTGGAAGTGCTGGCCGCCAACGGCGTTGACGTGATGATCGAGCGGAGCGGCGGGTACACGCCGACACCGGTGGTGTCGCACGCCATCCTGCGCTACAACCGCGGCCGTCAGTCCGGGCTGGCTGACGGGATCGTCATCACGCCGTCGCACAACCCGCCCGAAGACGGCGGGTTCAAATACAGCCCGCCAACCGGCGGCCCCGCCGATACCAGCGTGACCGGCTGGATCGCGCAGACCGCGAACGCGCTCCTGGCCGACGACCTGCGCGCCGTCCGTCGCGTGCCCGTTGACCGCGCACGCCGCGCAGCCACGACGCATCTCTACGACTTCATGACGCCCTACGTCGACGACCTCGCCAGCGTCATCGACGTCGAGGCGATCCGGCGTGCCGGCGTAAGCATCGGCGTGGATCCGCTTGGAGGGGCCAGCGTGCACTACTGGCAGCCGATTGCCGAGCGGTACGGCCTCGCGATGACGGTCGTGAACGATGCGGTCGACCCGACGTTCCGCTTCATGACAGTGGATTGGGACGGCAAGATTCGCACGGACTGCTCGTCACCCTTCGCCATGGTGCCGCTGGTGACGCTTCGGGATCGGTTCGACGTGGCGTTCGGCAATGACGCCGACGCCGACCGCCATGGCATCGTCACGCCGACGGCGGGGTTGATGGATCCCAATCACTACCTGGCGGTCGCAATTTCGTACCTGTTCACGCACCGCCCGCGGTGGTCTTCCGGCGCTGCGGTGGGAAAAACAGTGGTCAGCAGCGGCATCATCGACCGCGTGGCAGGAAGACTGGGACGGCGGGTTCTCGAGGTTCCTGTCGGGTTCAAATGGTTCGTGGACGGCCTGCTGCACGGCACGCTCGGTTTCGGTGGCGAGGAGAGCGCCGGCGCGTCCTGCCTGCGCATCGACGGCACGACGTGGACGACCGACAAAGACGGCATCGTGCTCGGCCTGCTCGCGGCAGAGATCACGGCCACGCTTGGCATGGATCCCGGAGCACGCTACGTCGAACTGACGAGCGAGCTTGGCGCGCCTGTGTACGAACGGATCGACGCGCCGGCGACGGCTGAGCAGAAGCGGGTTCTCCTGCAGCTCACTCCGGATCAGATCGACGCCAGCGAGTTGGCCGGCGAACCCGTTCGCGAGGTCCTCACAACG
>JAICSD010000207.1 GCA_025937075.1 Vicinamibacteria bacterium
CGGCGCGCGCCCGCAGCTCGGACGCCTGTTCACGGCGAATGACGATGCTCCCGGGATCACCGAGGTTGTGGTGATCAGCGACAAGCTGTGGCACCGCCGCTTCGGCGCGTCGCCGGCCGCGATCGGCCGCAAGCTTCGGATCGACGACGACTGGTACACCGTCGTCGGCGTGCTGCCGCCGGACTTCCGTCATCCAGGACGGTCTGTGCTCACGGACGTCGACATCTGGGCGCCGTGCAATTTCAGCGCGGCGCCGTTCCCCGTACCGCCGCCGCGCGGCGGCTACTTCATCACCGGAGCGATCGCACGGCTGCGTCCCGAGGTCACGATCGACGAAGCGCGCCGGCGCCTCGACGCGTTCGGCGCCACGCTGCGAACGTCATTTCCGAACGACTATCCGGCGCGCGCGGGCTGGAAACCGCGCCTCGTGCCGCTGCACGAGGATCTCGTGGGCCCGGTTCGGCCGGCGCTCCTGATGCTGTTCGGCGCGGTCGGCTTCGTGCTGCTGATCGCGTGCGCGAACATCGCCAACCTGCTGCTCGCGCGGGCGTCCGGCCGGCAGCGTGAGCTCGCGGTTCGCCGTGCGCTCGGATCGTCGCGCGGGCGGCTCGTGCGCCTCCTGTTCACGGAGAGCCTGCTGCTCGCCGCGTTCGGGGGTGTGGCAGGAGCCGCCGTGACCGTCTGGCTCCTCGAGGCGCTGCTCGCGCTCGTTCCGCAGACGCTGCCGCGGCTGCAGGAAGTCGCGATCGATGAACGCGTCCTCGTGTTCAACGCTCTCGTCGCGCTGCTCACCGCTGTTCTGTTCGGCACGATTCCGGCGCTTCAGTGCTCGAAGGTGGACGTCAACGACGGGCTGAAGGAGGGAGGACGCGGCTATGCCGGCGGACGCTCGGTTCTCAGATCCGCGCTCGTCGTCGCGGAGTTCGCACTCGCGCTCGTGCTCCTGGTTGGTGCCGCGCTGCTCATCCGAAGTCTCTGGCGGCTGCAGCACGTCGAGCTCGGGTTCGATCCGCGCGACGTCCTGACCGCGCGGCTGTGGCTGCCGCAGCCGAACGAGCCCTCGACGGGCAAGTACTTCACGCACAACGCGCGGATCGCGTTCTACGACGAAGTCCTGCGCCGCGCGCGCAGCCTGCCTGGCGTCAGCGGCGTCGCGGCCGCCGTCGCGCTGCCATTCGACGGCACCCGCAGCGGGGCGACCGTCACGATTGAGGGGAGCGAGAACGACGCCGTTTCGCGGGTGCCTGCCGTGCAGACCAACGTCGCCTCGGCGGGATTCTTCGAGCTGCTGGGCATCCGCGTTCTGCGCGGGCGGACCTTCACGGAGCAGGACGATCAGCGGGCCCCGCTCGTCGTCGTCATCACCGACTCGATGGCGAAGCGATACTGGCCCGGCGAGGACCCGATCGGCCATCGGCTCCACTTCGGCGGTGCACAGGCGAAAAATCCGTGGATGACCGTCGTCGGCGTCGTGAGCGATGTCCGCACGGAGCGAGTGGAAGAACCGGCGAGGCCCACGTTGTATCGCTCGCTGCGCCAGGTTTCAGGGCTCTCGTTGTCGCTCGTCCTGAAGACGTCGCGGAACCCGGCGGCGCTCGGCGCCGCGCTCGCGAAGCAGGTGCGCGCCGTGGATAGCGATCAGCCGACATACGGCGTCCGGCCGATGGTTTCTCTCGTCGAGACCGCCATGGCGTCGCGCCGCTTCACGACGCAGTTGCTCGCGGCATTCGCCACGCTCGCGCTCACGCTTGCCGCCGTCGGCATCTACGGCGTGATGGCGTTCGTGGTGGGGCAGCGCACGCGCGAAATTGGAATCCGGATGGCGCTCGGCGCACGACCCGAGTCGGTGGTAGGCCTCGTGCTGCAGCAGGCGCTGCTGCTCGCCGCGGCAGGCGTCCTGTGCGGCGGGCTCGCGGCGCTGCTCGTCAGCCGGCTGCTGACGAAGATGCTGTTCGAGATCCGGCCGTCCGATCCAATGACCTACACGATCATTGCTGCGCTGCTCGCGGTCACGGCAATCGTTGCGGCATGGGTTCCGGCGATGCGGGCGGCATCGATGGATCCCAATGTCGCATTGAGGGCGGAGTGAGTCGCCGGTCGCACCGCATCCACAGTCACGTGGCGCCGTTGTTAGTTCTTTGCGGGCGCGCCGGCCTTCCGGATTCTGATCGATCCTCCGAATGATTCGATGTTGACGTCCGCGGCTCCGCTGCCGAGCGTCATCTGGACACGCCGCCCTCTGCGCATCTGCTCGCGCGAGGCACCGTTCAAGGGCAGGTCACTGCGGAACTCGCCGTTGTACGTTCGCACCGTGAAGGTCGCGCTTGCGCTCTCCGGCACGCCCAGCGAGATGTCGCCGTTGTGCGTGTTGAACTGGTAGTGTCCCGATCCCTCGAGCGAGCCGTCGTAGGTGATGTCCCCGTTGACGGTGGAGGCATCCACGCTTTGCGCGGCGCAGCGCGTCATCGTGATCGCGCCATTCGTCGATTCAGCCGTGATGTCACCGCTGCTGTCGCTAATCCTGATGCCCTCGTTCACTGACTGCGCGGCAATCCGGCCGCGCGATCCTTCGACGACGATTTCCCCCTGGATCGATTTCGCCGTCACGAACCCCGCTCCCCCCTTGACGACGATGTCGCCCCGGACGCTCTCGGCGGAGACCTCGGCCTGCGCGCCTTCGATCGTCGCGAAGTTGTAGGTGCCTTCGATACGAACAGGCATCCACGCGGGCGCCGTGATGTCGTAGTCCACGGATCCCGCCGGTCCCATCGCGCCGTTCGCGCTGATGACGACGCCCGACGCGGTCTGCCGAATGTTCACCTTGGTGCGCGTCTGATGACGCGCGGTCACGTGCAGGCTGTCTCGGTCCCATGTATGGATGACGACTTCGCCGGCGAAGTTGTCGACGGTGAGGCGCGCCCCTTTCTGGACGGCAACCGTTTCATCCGTCTGCGGCGCACCAGGGGCGCGGGTTTCCTGACTGAGCGGGATGGCGGGCGTGAGGGGTCCGCCCCACAGGTTCAAGGGCTGCAGGAGTGTCAACGCCAGCGATGCGGTCAGGATCATCGACGCTCTTCTCTCTCGCGGTCAGCTTCGCGGTCCCACGAGGGCGCTCGCGCGCCGCAGCAGCGCCAGCTTGCGCTGTTCGAATTCCGCGAGGTGGCTGTTCAAATACGCGTTCGCCGGATCGGCTGCCAGCGCGCGCCTCGATTGCTCGATGGCCTGGTCGATCGACGCCAGGTTGGCTTCGATGATTCGGATCGTCTGCGGATCGAGCTGCGAGCGGCCCGCGCCGAGTGTGCGCTCGAGATCCGCGATCGCCTCGTCGTACTGCGGATTGCTGAACGCGACGGGAAGCACGCCGTGCGCGTCGACGGCCGGCAGCGACGTCGTGCGTCCGCCATACTGCGACAGCCACACCGCGCCGCCCGACAGCACCATCAGGGCCAGTGCGGCGGCCGCGAGCTGCGGAACGGTGAACGACACCCGTTGCGATGCCCACTCGCCGAAGCGCGCGAACAGCCCGCGGCGCGCGATGCGCGCCTCAATCGCCGGCCACAGATTCGTGCGCGGCGGCGTCGACGGAAGCGTCTGCGCGCGTGCGACGACCGCTCGCAGCTCCCGGAGCGCCGCGGTGCACTCGGCGCATGTCTCCAGATGCGCGGCCGCCTGCGCTCGCTCGGCCGGCCCGAGCTCGTCGTCCAGATATTCCGAAAGCCGATCGATCCACTGGTCTGCCATGGCGTCCTACTTCAAATGCTGCCGCAGCATCATGCGGGCGCGGTGGAGCTGCGCCTTCGATGTGCCGGGCGAGATGCCGAGCAACGAGCCGATCTCGTGGTGCTTGTAGCCCTCCACGTCGTGCAGCACGAAGATCTCACGCGCGCCATCGGGAAGCTTCTCGAGCGCCGCCTCGAAGTCCATCGGAAGATCTCTCGAGGCGTTCGGCCCGGACAGCGTCTCGAAGATCGCTTCACCGTCGTGCAGGCGCTGGCGGCGCGCCGTTTCCGACCGGAAGCGTTCGATCACGACGTTGACGGCAAGACGATGCAGCCACGTCGTGAACGAGCTTTCCCCGCGAAACGATCCGAGCTTCTGCCACACGCGCACGAACACATCCTGCGTCAGCTCGTCGGTGTCGCGCCCGCCGGCCATCCGGCGGACGAGGCTGTGTACGCGCGCCAGATGCGTGCGATACAACTCCTCGAACGCGCGCACGTCCCCCTTGGCCGCGCGGGCCACGATGGAGAGCGGTTCAGCGGCCGGGACGGCGTCCAGGTCGGCGTGCAGCGAGAATGCCTCCAAGCCCCATCCTTACACGGGCTTGGACGGATTGGGGAGCTCGAAAGGTTGGAATGTCAGCGCAGGATGTCGTACGGGTCGAGCGGGGTGCCTTCCCACCAGTGCTTTTCCGGTGTCAGCCGGAAGATCGCGAAGTGCAGGTGCGGCGTGTCTTTGGGCGCATTCCCCGAGGTCCCTACATACCCGATGGTCTGGCCTTTCGACACGCGATCGCCTTCCTTCAGGCCCTGCGCATAACGGTCGAGGTGCGCGTAGTAATAGCAGTATTCCTGCGACAGGTCGAACTGGTAAATAGTGTTGCCGCCGGCTTTGCTGAGGAAGAGGCGCGCGATTGTCCCGTCCTCGACAGCAACGACAGCCGTGCCACGAGGCGCGAGAATGTCGATCGCTTCGTGCTGCCTCGTGCCATCGCGGGTGTCATGGAACGAATCGACGAGTTGATCGGCTTTCACCCCCTCCACGGGTATCTGGAGGTCCCGCTCGCCCAGCGCGCGCGCACTGTCCGTCGTTGACGCCGTCCCGCGACCCGTCGTCGACGCCGGTGCCTCCACCAGAGCGCTCCCCGCATCGTCCAGCGCACCGGCTGGCAGCGGTTTGACGCTGCGCGCGAGCGCATCGCGATGAACCGCGGCGACGTTGCCCAGCGATGCGACGACGAATGCGCCGAGGATGAAGCCGAGCAGTCCCGCCGCAACCAGATATTTCACGTCTGGACGAAGGACGGGTGCCCGCAGGTTCATGGCACGAATCGCACAGGTGTTCCAGGATGGACGAGCGATGCCAGCTTCACCGCGTCCCAGTTCGTCAGGCGCACGCAGCCGTGCGATGCCGTCTTGCCGACCTCAGAAGGCTCGGGCGTGCCGTGCAGGCCGTAGTGCGGACGGTTGATGTCGATCCACACGACGCCGACGGGATTGTTGGGCCCCGGTGGAAGCGTTGCCTTCGCGTGCGACGGATCGGCATCCCAGAAGAGCGCCGGGTTGTAGTGAAACCTGGGATTGCGCTGAACGCCGGTGACCTTCCACTCGCCGAGCGGCAGCGGATCGTGATCGCTGCCCGTGGTGATCGGCGCGAAGAACAGGACGCGCCCGGTGCCATCCGTCAGCGTCAGCGAGGAATTCGCGCGGCTGACGGTGACCGTGATGTCAGCTGGTTCTTCCGCGTTTCCGCGGGACTCGCGGGGCGGCGCGACCGGCTGCGGCACGTCGAGCACGTTGGGCACGTCGATCTGCTCTCCCGCCGCAAAGGTCGCCTCCGGATTCAGATGCTTCAGGAGTGAAGGACTCGCATGAAACCGTTCCGCGAGCGTTTCGATGATGTTCCTGTAGCCCAGCGCATCGAGATTCGCCTGCTGCACCATGTCGTCCGGGATGTCGGGCGTGAACGGACCGGCGGCGTCCTCTTGCGTGATGGTGTAGCGCACCAGCGGCTGCACTGACGCCGTATCCATGTGGCCGCCGCTGCGCGTGAAAGCATCCAGTGCCCGTTTCGTGTTGCTTCCCATAGATCCATCGATCTCTCCCGGCGAGAAGCCGCCGCGATCGAGCGCGACCTGCGTTCGCAGCGCCTGTTCTGCAGGGGGGGCGAGGACGGGCGCAGGCTGTTGTGCGAGCGTTCCCGCGACGAGGAGAAGCCAAAGCGAGATCATGAGTGAACTTCAGTTCGGCGATCGCCGCCGCTCCGGCGCTCGGATCCGGACGGAGCGTGCCCCAGCTCGAGCAGCGCGAAGGGGCGATCGGGAAAGGATTCGCGCATGAGCGACAGCGACACATTGAAGACGGGCACGTTCGTGCGCGTGCGCCCCTCGCGCTGGCCGTGGTGCGCGTGTCCGTGGAACACGGCGCTCACGGGAAACCGTGTAATCGGATCCTCCAGACGGCTGCATCCGAGGAAGGGGTAGATGTCGCACGGTTCGCCTTCGACCGTGCCTTGAATGGGCGAGTAGTGCAGCACCACGACGACGTGATCGTTTCTGAGGCGCGCGAGCGCCGATTCGAGCTTGAGGGCCTCGTCGACCGCCTCGCGGACGAAATTCTTGATGATCGTCTCCCCCCAGGGACCGAGCGCGCGGCGGCCGAATCCTCCCGCGAACCCCTTCACGCCCGCGAACCCGATGCCGTGAATCTCGGTCGTGTCGCCGTCGAGCATGGTGACGCCTGCATCCTCGAGGATGTGGCAGATCTCCTGCTGCTGGTTCGATTCGTAATCGTGATTTCCCAGCACGCCGACAGCAGGGATTTTCAGGAAGCCCGTCATCTCGCGCACGAGCGTGCGCGCTTCGTCGGCGAGACCGTAGTCCGTCAGATCGCCGCAGAGCACGAGCACGTCAGCCGTCTCCGAGATCTGGCTGAAAAGGCGCTGCAGCACCCCGGTTGGAGACGTGCGCCCGAAGTGCAGGTCTCCGAGCGCGGCGACGCGGACGACGTCCTTGGGCGGCACGACCATAAGGACGAGCAAAGGGCATACCGTTGAAACGGAGGAGGTTGGCATGCCCGCCGAAGCCGACGAAGCTGCGGAGGCGTGGTTGGTGGTTCGAATCTACCTGCGATCGAGGTCACGCAGTTGTGCGTCGAGCGCGTGGATGGCCTGCTCGAGCATGGACCGATGAGCCGGAGCCGTGGCGCGATCCAGATCGGCCTGTGCGCGGCTGCGCGCGAGCTCGAGATTGTGGCGCCTGGCCGCCCGCACGCGTTGTTCGGGCGTCAGCTCGGGACCACGGGCCTTGGCGCGCGCCGAGTCCTCCTGCTGTGATTCGACGTTCTTGGATTCCCAGCCTCTGGCCATCGACTTATCCGTGGGAGCGCAAACGCGCGAAGGCGGAAACCTACGGCGGCAACTTTCAGTCTTTATAATAACGATACATGCTCAATGCCAGCGTCCCTCGGCGCCGGGCCGCCCGCGGCGCGGCTCACGGCGCAGTGGCCGTTCTCTGTGCATTTCTGGCGGCGGCAACGAGCGGATGCCGCGGAGAGCCCGCGCATTCGACGGACACGCGCGCGGCGTCGACGCCCGCTCCGTCCGACGCGCCCGAGGAGGCGTCGCGCCCGAAGATCGTCGCCCTCGGCGACAGCCTGACGGCAGGGCATGGGCTGCTCGAGGCGCAGTCGTACCCGGCCCTGCTGCAGGAGAAGCTGAACGCGGACGGCTCCAACTGGGAGGTCGTCAACGCGGGCATCTCGGGGGACACATCCGCTGCCGGCCTGCAGCGGCTCGACTGGGCGCTGCAGGAGCCGGACGTCCGCATTTTGATTCTGGAACTTGGCGCGAATGACGGTCTGCGCGGCCTTCCGGTGTCGGAAATGCGCAAGAACCTCACGGCAATCATCGAGCGCGTGCAGCAGAAGCGAGTCGCCGTTCTGCTCGCGGGCATGGAGGCGCCACCGAACTATGGTCTCGAGTACGCGGCGTCCTTCCGGCAGGTCTATCGCGACCTCGCCCGCGACTACCACGTGACCTTCGTGCCGTTCATGCTGGACCGCGTCGCCGGCATCACGTC
>JAICSD010000503.1 GCA_025937075.1 Vicinamibacteria bacterium
GCGGAGGACGTCGCGGCGTGCGTGATGCTGGCGATCGATCTCCCGCAGCGCGCGACGGTCGAGCAACTGCTCGTGCGGCCGCGAACGGCGTGAACGCAGACCATCCTGACGGGGCCTTGTGCAGGGGCGGGATTGATCTCGCGCTCTCCTGCCGCACCGAGGGCGACACAGGTGTCGCCTCGACAAGTGCGACGTCATTTCCCAACGCACCTTACCCGGCTGCGATCGCGTCGCCGAGTAACCGGCGCAGCGCCGCCGGCGTCGGCAGCCGGAAACGCGCCTGCGTTTCTCCCTCGCCCACCTTCATCGTGATCAGGTTGCGCAGGTCCAGTTTGAACATGCTCTCGTCCGTGCCATCGTCGCCGGCGACGAGGATCACGTCGTAGGTCTGCGCCTCCAGAATGCGCAGGATCGCCGCGCCCTTGCTCACGCTGGTGGTGGTGATCTCCACGATCTTTCGGCCGTGGCGGACTTGCAGCGGGTCGCTCGCCGTCAGCACCGCCAACTCCTCCGCGAGTTGCTTTGCCTTCCACGCGCCGAATTCCGGGTCCGCGCGGCGGTAATGCCACACGAGACTGGTACGCTTGATCTCGACGAAGCTTCCGGGCGTGGAGGCTTCGTACACCTTCAGCACCTTCATCAGCTCGTCCATCCACGCATAGCTGACGTTGCGATCGAGCTGCTCCCACTGCGCCTGCGTCGGCCGGCGGATCGCGGCGCCGTGCTCGGCGATCAGACCGAAGGGATAGTTGCCGAGGAACGAATCCAGGTCGTCCGGCGTGCGGCCGCTGATGATGGTGACGTCGATCTCATCACGCGCGCGGAGCAGATCGAGCAGCCGGCGCAGCTCGGGCGTCGGCGTCGCCGCCGCGGGGTCACGCTCGATCTCGCGCAGCGTGCCGTCGTAGTCGAGAAAGAGCGCGATGCGCTGACCGGCTCGGACGGCGGCGGAGAGCGCTGCCTTCGCCTCGTCTGCATGAGATTTGTCATCCGGCGTGAGGTCACGACTGGCCAAATCATCGACGAAGGCCCGCGCCCACCTCGCCGCATCGAACGTCATCACCCGCTGCCGCATCGGCTTCATCCGGTGTTGGCGCTGCTCCGCCGGCATCTGCAGCGCCTCGGCGACGGCGTCGGCAACTTCGCGCGCGTCGTACGGATTCACGCTCATCGCCCCCAGAAGTTCCTCCGCCGCCCCCGCGAACTCGCTCAGCACCAGCACGCCGCGCGCATCCCGCTGCGCCGCGACGTACTCCTTGGCGACCAGGTTCATGCCGTCGATCAGCGGCGTGACCAGGCCCACGTCCGCCAGCGCGTAGAGCGCGCACAACTCGGTGAAATCGATCGAGCCGTGAATGAAATGGAGGGGCGCGTTATTCAGCGTGGTGTACTTCCCGTTGATCCGCCCGACGCGCGCCTCCACTTCCTCGCGCAGCTCGCGGTATTCCTCGACGTTCTCGCGGGAGGGGACGCTGACGAAGATGAATTTGACGCGATCGCGCTGGCCCTGGTGGTCCGCGAGGAACAAATCGATCGCGTCCAGCCGCTGGAGGATCCCCTTGGTGTAATCGAGCCGCTCGACCGACAGGATGATCTGCTTTCCGGCGAACGTTCGGCGGAAGTGGTCGATCTGATCGCGCAGCTCCGGCCGCTCCAGCTCCTGCGCGAATTTCGGCGCGTTGATGCCGATCGGGTAGATGCCCAGGTACGTCGTGCGCCCGCCGTGGCGGATGCGGGTGATCTCGGATTCGATCCCCAGCAGTCGCAGCACGCTGCTGCGGAAATGGCGCATGTAGTTGAACGTGTGGAAGCCGACCTGATCCGCGCCGAGCATCCCCGACACGAGCTCGTCACGCCGCGGATGGCAGCGGAAAACTTCGTACGAAGGGAATGGCGTGTGCAGGAAGAAGCCGACGCGCAGCGACGGGCTCGCGTCCTTGAGCATCGCCGGCAGGAGCATGAGCTGGTAATCGTGCACCCAGACCAGATCACCCTCCCGCGCTTCATTCAACACGATTTGGGCGAACTTGCGATTCACTCGCTGGTAATCATCCCACCATGATGACTCGTAGCGGAACCGCGTCGGCATGTAGTGCAGCAGCGGCCAGACGGAGGAGTTGGCAAAGCCTTCATAAAAACCGTGCTCCTCCTCATCGGTGAGGAAGACGGGCGTGCACCGGAACTGCTCGACGAGCTCCCGCCGCACGGCCGCTCGGCGATTTTCGGGAACGTTTCCCGGCCAGCCGATCCAGCGCAGCGCGTACTGCTCGCGCGAAAGTCCTTCCAGCGCCGCGACGAGCCCGCCGGACGACTTGGCCAAGCCGGCTTCACCCATCGTGACAGGAAGGCGGTTGGAAACGTTGATCAGCGTGCGCGGCATCCCGGTTCGGGCATCGAACGGCGTGCCGCGCAAGTCTTGCAGCGCTTGAAAATGGCCAAATTCCTGAGTTGTTTCGCCCGCCCGCGATTCGCTATGCTGCCGCCTTGGTCTCCGGCGGATGTTCTATCCGCGCTATGGGCCGCCGGAGAAAAGTCATCGGAATTCGGGATCACAACACGGGCGACACCGCGTGAGCGACGCGTCGGGCCAGCTTCCTCTCGCCGGCGACACGATCTTCGCGCTGCTCGAGGGCAGCTCCGAGGCGCTGTGCGCCGTCGATCGGCAGTGGCGCTACGTCTACGTCAACGCACAGGCGGAGCGGCTGACAGGGATGACGCGCGATCAGATGCTCGGCAGGAGCATCTGGGAGCTGTGGCCGGAATCCGTCGGGGGAGAGGATTGGGGCCACCTCCA
>JAICSD010000430.1 GCA_025937075.1 Vicinamibacteria bacterium
GTTGCCGCGGTGGTGCAGCCGGGCGACGAGGTCATCGTGTTCGAGCCGTGTTACGACTCGTACGTGCCTGCGATCGAGCTCAGTGGCGGCAAGGCGGTCGTCGTCTCACTGCGGTATCCCGACTACCGCGTGCCCTGGGACGAGGTCCGCTCGGCGATGACAGCGCGGACGCGGATGCTCATCTTCAACTCGCCGCACAATCCAACCGCGACGATCCTCCGCGAGAGCGATATGAAGGAGCTGATCCGCGTCGTCGAGCACACGGACGCGCTCATTCTCAGCGACGAGGTGTACGAGCACATCATCTTCGACAACGCGCAGCATCAGAGCATGGCGCTCTACGAGCCGCTTCGTGCGCGCAGCTTCATCGTGGGATCGTTCGGCAAGACATATCATGCGACGGGCTGGAAGATCGGCTACACCGTCGCACCGGCGCCGCTCACAGCCGAATTCCGGAAGGTGCACCAGTTCGTCACGTTCTCGACGAACACGCCCATGCAGTACGCGCTGGCGGAGTTCCTGTCCGCACGACGCGGCTATCCGGAGCTCCCGGCCTTCTACGGACGCAAGCGCGATCTGTTTCTGCATCACATCGCGAAGTCCCGCTTCAAGGCGCTGCCCTCACGCGGAACGTATTTCCAACTCCTCGACTACTCCGCGATTACGGACGAACCGGACATGGATTTCGCGCTGCGGCTGACGCGCGAGTACGGCGTGGCGTCCATCCCGACGTCCGCGTTCCTCTACAACCAGAAGGCGCCGAACGTGCTCAGGTTCTGCTTCGCGAAGAAGGACGAGACGCTCGAGGAAGCGGCGTCGCGGCTGGTCAGGCTCTGACTCCCGATTATTGACGCCTCCGGACGCCCACGTCGATGTGCGCGACGCGCGTGCGCGCATACCACGCGACGTATGCGCCAAGCGCGGCGAGCGCGAACGCGCCTCCGTATGCGATGGCGTTGCGCGTGTACCGGACGCCGCGGCGCTCGAGCATCGCGTGCGGCGGGTCCCAGGGTGGATAGAGGATGCGGACGCTCTTGCCGATCCAGTAGGCGGACGGATCGCCCGTTGCCGGTCCGGTGAAGCTGACGCGCGCGCCGGCGCGCGTGGAGAAGGCGATCACCGGCGCATACGCGTCGCCGTCTTCCGTGCGGCGGTGCAGGACAGTGACCACCTGGCCGTTCGCGGCGACCGTACCGCTCCGCGCGGCGCGCTGCCTGCGCTCCGTCTCGAAGACCGTGACCGCGATCGCGACGCCGATCACGAACAACAGCAGACCGGCGAACGTTGCGCCGAGCGGGTGTTCTGTCAGACGGCGAGACCTGCCGGACAGCTCACGCCGGTGCCGCCCAATCCGCAGTAGCCGCCCGGATTTTTCGAGAGGTATTGCTGGTGGTAGTCCTCGGCGTAGTAGAACTCGGGCGCCGGACGGATCTCCGTCGTGATCGGGCCGTACCCGGCTGTGCCTAGCGCGCGCTGATAGTCGTCACGGCTGCGTTCGGCCGCAGCGCGCTGCGCGTCCGCGTAGTAATAGATCCCCGATCGATACTGCGTGCCGACGTCGTTCCCCTGGCGCATCCCCTGCGTTGGATCGTGGCTCTCCCAGAACACGCGCAGCAGCTCGTCGTAGCTCACTCGCGCAGGATCGAACACGACGAGCACGACTTCCGCGTGCCCCGTCATGCCGCTGCACACTTCGCGGTAGGTCGGATTCGGCGTGGAACCCGCAGCGTAGCCGACAGCGGTCGTGAACACACCGGGCAACTCCCAGAACTTGCGCTCCGCCCCCCAGAAACACCCGAGCGCGAACATCGCGCGCTCCACACCAGGCGGAAACGGTTCCTCCAGCGGCGTCCCGAGCACATGATGCCGCGACGGAACAGGCATCCGCGCGGCGCGTCCCTTCAGCGCCTCCTCAGGCTTCGGCAGCTCGAGCTTTTTCGTGAACATGATCGTTACGACGCCTCAAAGAGCCGGTTGGTGCCGTCAACTGTTCTGCGACAGCAGCAGGATCAATATGAAAATGATAACCCCTATGACGAGGAGCGCGATCTTCCACGGGCTCTTTGGATACTCACCAGCCATTCGTCCCGTGTGCCCGTTCACGAGAACGTGGTACACGCGGCGCCCGTACGTGTAGGTCAGCAGCCAGATGGGGACGAGGATGTGCTTGAACGTTCGTGCCGAGAACCTCGGGTGAATGGCGAGGTTGCGATAGGTATCGCCGGGCACCTCTGCGGCGCACAGCTCGCGCAGCTTGCCCACCATCGCCTCTTCGGACGCCTTCGCCGCGTCGAGCAGCACGACCTGATAGTGCTCGACGACGAACCCGGAGAGATAGGACGTGTCGTAGGGAACGAGCTCGTTCGTCATGAACGGCTCGACCTGGGTCAACAGCGCGCGGGGGACCCCCTGCGTCCCCGGGATCGGCTCGTCGTCGAAGAAATGCTCCAGCACGCCGGACGCCGGCTCCCAGCGTACGTGCTGCACCTGCCGTGTCTGCTGCCGGCCCTGATTGTCGCGAAAGCTTTCCGACGTGTAGTAGTAATGGCCGGCGTCCGCTTCCCAGGGGCAAACGACTTTCGCATCGAACGTCCAGTACGGGATGTACACGCCATGGACCGTGTCGACGAGCGCACGCGACTTCAGCGCGCCCGGCGCCAGCCACTTGCTCGCATACCAGCGGCGGATCTGATCGCGCACCCGCGCTTGCGAGACCTTGAACGGGAGCAGGCTCTGTGGACGGATCGGCGACTTGATCTCTTCGTAATCGACCAGCTCGGGGGAGCCGCAGAACTCGCAGCGCTGGCCGACGCGTGTCGGATCGAAGACGGAAACCGCCTTGCAGCTCCGGCACTGCACGGTGCGTCGCGCCGTCTGCCAGCCGCGCTGATCGTCGGGAATCTCGCGCAGCGCGCGGACGAGATCCAGTTCGACGATCTCACCGGTCGCGGTGATCTCGTACGGCGCTTCCGTGCCGCAGAAGGAGCAGACCAGCTTCTGCTTCGCGGGATCCCATTCCGCCTGGGCGCCGCACGCCGGACAAGGATGCTTCTCGAGCGCGATGACGCTGCCGGGCGTCATTTCAGGACGGGGCTCCGCCCTTGCGGGCCTTATTTCGCGAGATATTCATCGAGCGCGGCGCGGCGGATGCGCCATGACGTGCCGATCTTCTTGCCCTGCAGCTCGCCGGACTCGAGGATCGTCATCACATCGCTTTCCGGTACGCCGAGCGCTTTCGCGACGTCCGCGGGCGCGAGGAGATCCGGCATCGCGGGTTGCTGCGTGCCGCGGCCTGGCGCGCTGACGCCCGGGAGTCCTCCCTGCTGCTGAATGATCTGCTGCGCAATCGAGAGTCCGACCGCCATCTCCGTCGCGACACCACCCGCGCCGCCGCCCTTCTCCATTCCCTGCGCCATCTGGAACTTGACGTAGTCGTTCAGGTTGCCGACCGCCGCCATGCTCGATCGCTTGTCGATTGCCGTCTCCACTTCGGGCGGCACGGACACGTTTTCGACGATGAAGCTCGACATCTCGAGGCCGTACTTCGCCGAGATGACGGGATTGATCAACGGCAGCAGCGCCTCGCCGAGCTCCGTGTAGCGGCTCGCGACGTCGAACACCGGGATCTTCGCGGTCGCGAGCGCGTCGGCAAAGATGCTGACGATGCGGGAGCGCATCGTGTCGGCGAACTCTTCGAGCCGGAAGTTCTGATCGGAGCCGGCGACCTCTTTCAGGAACAGCTTCGGGTTGACGATATGGAAGTCGTACGTGCCGAAGGCGCGCACCCGCACGATGCCGAGGTCCTCGTCGCGCATCATCACCGGATTGGCCGTGCCCCATTTGTTGCCCGTGAAGAGCCGGGTGTTGAGGAAGTAGATGTCGGCCTTGAACGGCGAGTTGAAGCCGTACTTCCACGACTTCA
>JAICSD010000163.1 GCA_025937075.1 Vicinamibacteria bacterium
ACGATGTCGATGTCCCTGTGCAGCGTCAGGTGCTGAAAACCGTCGTCCAGGACGTGGATCGTGCTGTTCAGATGCTGTTCCGCGAGGCGCCCCGCGAGATATCGGCTGGGACACGCCAGCACTGAAACACCGTCGAGCTGCCGCGCCAGCATGAGCGGCTCGTCGCCGGCGCGATCGATGTCCGCGCGAATGCCATCTGCGTCCCTGACGACAACCACGCCGTCCTCGCTCAGCCGCCGCGCGTAGCCGCGGCTGAGGATCGCCGGGCGCTCCCCGGCGTCTCGCAATCGTGCTGCGACGGCCGCAACGATCGGCGTCTTCGACCGTCCGCCCACGGCCAGGTTGCCGATGCTGATGACGGGCCGGTCGAGCCGGCGCTGCCGCTCGGGATGATTCATGTAGAACCGGCGGCGGGCGCGCGCGACGGCGGGAAACAAGTCCGGAGTGGCGAGGTTGGAAGTCAGGCGATCAATGGACGACGCGGAACGGACGGACGTTGCCCAGATCCTGCGGCGGAAATACCTTCGCGATCGCGTTCATCGTCTTCGCCCTGGCGCCGCGATTGGCCTCGACGAGGGCCCGCGCAGCGGCGCCGAGGCTCGCGCGCCGGACGGGATCCTTGAGCAGCGCGTGCAGCGCGTGCTCCAGCTCGCGCGCGAATCGGATCTGGATCGCCGCGTCGTTCTCGAGAAAGGCACGCGCGATCTCGGCGAAGTTCTGCATATACGGGCCGAATACGATCGGCTTGCCGAACACCGCTGGTTCGATGATGTTGTGCCCTCCCTGATCGACGAGGCTGCCGCCGACGAAGACGGCGGTGGCGACCTGATAGAGCTGCGCCAGCTCGCCGATGACATCGAGAATCACGACGTCGTGCCGCGGCTCCGAGTCGACGGGAAGCTCGGTGCGCCTCGCGACGTGCCAACCGTGACGTTTCGCGAGCGCCTCCACCTCGGCAAAGCGCTCCGGCTTGCGCGGCGCGATGATGAGCATCACATTCGGGACGCGCGCGCGGATCCGCTGATACGCCTCCAGCACGGTCTCCTCTTCGCCGCGGTGCGTGCTGGCTGCCACGATGACGGGCCGCGCGCTCGCGATCCGGAAGTAGCGCAGGACGCGGTTCCGACCGCGATCGAACGAAGGACCGTCGATCTGGAGCGAGTCGAACTTGAGGCTGCCCGTGACGACCACTCGCTCCGGATCGGCTCCGATTTCGACGATCCGCCGCGCGGACTCCTCGCTCTGCATGCAGAAGCGATCGACGTTCGCGAGCACGCGCCGGAAGAACCCGCGCGCGAGCCGATAACGCGGATACGAGCGCGACGAGATGCGGCCGTTGACGAGCACGGTCTTCACCCCTTCGCGGCGGCACGCGCGGAGGAGGTTCGGCCAGATCTCCGTCTCCATCATGATGAACAGCCGCGGCTTCACGAGCCGCAGCGTGCGCTTGACGGTGAAGCCGAGGTCGAACGGAAAGTAGAAGACCTCGTCCACGTACTGCAGGTTGTTCTTCGCAATCTGCTGTCCGGTGATCGTCGTCGTCGACAGGAAGAGCCGCAGGCGCGGGTAACGCTCACGAAGCTGCGGCAGCAGCGCGCGCGCCGTGAGCACCTCGCCCACCGAGACCGCGTGAATCCAGATCGACTCGTCGCCATCGAGATTGAACGAAACGGGCAGGTACCCGAGCCGCTGCCGCAGGTTGCGCACGTACTTGCGATACCGAATCGCCTGCCACGCGAGGTACGGCGACATCACGACGAAGAACGTCACGATGAGGACGCTGTAGGCAACGTACATGGAGGTGGAGCCTGTTTACTGTACCCGCGGTTCGAGGCGCGCGCAAGGGCGGCCAGGGAGCCCAATGGTGCTGGTCGGCCACTGGCCGCGTCTCGGTTTAGGTAAAATCAACTGTTTTGGGAGGTGCGAAGAAGCGGCCGCTGCAAGATTGGTCCGCGGATCGCGCGAAGCGGCCTGACATCATCGCGTCGGAGGGAAGGAAAGACATGGCGACGAAAATCGGAATCAACGGATTCGGCCGGATCGGCCGCAACATCATGCGCGCGGCGCTCGGCTCTGGAGACCTCGACTTCGTCGCGGTCAACGACCTCACGAACGCCGCCACGCTGGCGCACTTGCTCAAGTACGACTCGATCCTGGGCAACCTGCAGGCCGACATTCGCGCGAGCGGCGATACCATCTCGGTCGACAATCGGCAGTTCAAGGTGCTGTCCGTCAAGGATCCGGCGCAGCTCCCGTGGAAGGATCTCGGCGTCGAGGTCGTGTTCGAGTCGACGGGCCTCTTCACCGATCGCGACAGCGCGGCCAAGCACCTTGCCGCCGGCGCGAAGAAGGTCATCATCACGGCGCCCGCGAAGAAGCCGGACATCACGATCGTGCTCGGCGTCAACGGCGACAAGTACGACCCGAAGGCGCACAGCATCATCTCCAACGCGTCCTGCACGACGAACTGCCTCGCGCCGATCGCGAAGGTCCTGCACGAGCGCTTCCAGATCAAGAAAGGCTGGATGACGACCGTCCATTCGTACACGAACGATCAGCAGCTCCTCGATCTGCCGCACAAGGATCTGCGTCGCGCGCGCGCGGCGGCGCTGTCCATCATTCCGACGACGACGGGCGCTGCGCTCGCGGTAGGAGAGGTGCTGCCCGAGCTGAAAGGCCTGCTCGACGGCATCGCGATGCGAGTGCCGACGCCGAACGTCTCGGTAGTCGACCTGGCGGCGCTCGTGAACAAGAAGACGACCGGCGAAGAAGTGAACGCGGCGTTCAAGGAAGCGGCGAACGGGCCGCTGAAGGGCATCCTCGACGTCGTCGAAGCGCCGCTCGTCTCGATCGATTTCAAGGGGAATCCACACTCGTCGCTCGTCGACGCGCCATACTCGAAGGTCATGGACGGCGACTTCGTGAAGGTGCTCGCCTGGTACGACAACGAGTGGGGCTACTCGAACCGGTGCGTCGACCTGGTTCGGCTCCTGATCGAGAAGGGACTCTGAAGACCGCGATGGCGAAACGCAGCATCAAGGATCTGGATCTGAACGGGCGGCGCGTGCTCATGCGCGTCGATTTCAACGTGCCGATCAAGAACGGCGCGATCAAGGACGACACGCGCATCCGCGCGTCGCTGCCGACGATCCGCTATGCGCTCGAGAAGGGCGCGGCGAGCGTCGTCCTGTGCTCGCATCTCGGGCGCCCGAAGGGAAAGCCGGTGCCCGAGTACTCCCTCAGGCCGGTCGCCAAGCGCCTGTCGGAGCTGCTCGGACGGCCCGTCACGTTCGCGGACGACTGCGTCGGCCAGCCTGCAGCCGACGCGATCGCCCGAGCGGGGCGCGGAGGGGTCGTCCTGCTCGAGAATCTCCGCTTCCACGCGGAAGAGGAAAAGAACGATCCGAAGTTCGCTGCCGCGCTCGCGTCGCTCGCCGACGTCTATGTGGACGATGCGTTCGGATCCGCGCATCGGGCGCACGCTTCCACGGAAGGCGTCGTGCACCACATCAAGGAGTCCGCCGCCGGACTGCTGATGGCGCAGGAACTGGAGTTTCTCGGCCGCGTCCTCGAGCGCCCCGAGCACCCGTTCGTCGCAGTGCTCGGCGGCGCCAAGGTGTCCGACAAGCTCGAGGTGATCGAGAACCTGATCCCGCGCGTCGACGCCCTGCTCATCGGCGGCGCGATGGCGTACACGTTCTTCAAGTCCCGCGGGCTGCCGGTCGGGAAATCGCTCGTCGAAGGAGATCTCCTCGATGCCGCGCGCGACATCACCGCGCGCGCCGCACAGCGCGGCTTGCGGCTGGAGCTGCCGTCGGACCATGTCGTCGCGCCGAAGCTCGAGGCAGGCGTCCCGACCGACGTGCTCGCCGTCACGGACCCGGCGATCGGGGATCGGATGGGCCTCGACATCGGACCGCGTACAATCCAGACCTACCGGGACGTGATTGCCGGGGCGAAAACGGTCGTCTGGAACGGGCCAATGGGCGTGTTCGAGATCGACGCGTTCGCGGCGGGAACGATCGCCGTCGCGAAGGCGGTGGCCGACGTCAAGGGCATGACCGTCATCGGTGGCGGCGATTCGATCGCGGCGGTCGCCAAGGCGGGCGTCACGGATCGGATCGCGCACATCTCGACGGGCGGCGGCGCCTCGCTCGAATTCCTCGGCGGGCGCGAGCTGCCCGGGGTCGCGGCATTACCGTAGTGGTCACTATGCGCACGCCTTTCATCGCGGGCAACTGGAAGATGTACAAGACCGTTCACGAGGCGATTGCCTTCGTGAAGGAGTTCCGGACGCTCGTCAAGGACATCCACGACGTCGAAATCGTCCTGGCGCCGCCGTTCACGTCGGTCCGGCCGGTCGTCGAGGCGGCGCACGCGTCGAACATCGGCGTGGCCGGCCAGGATCTCTACTGGGAGCGGGAAGGGGCGTACACCGGCGAAGTGAGCGGCGGCATGCTGAAAGAAGCCGGCGCCGAGTACGTCATCATCGGCCACTCGGAGCGGCGGCGCCTGTTCGGCGAGACCGACCAGACGGTGAACCGCAAGCTGGTGGCGGCCATCGCTGCGCAGCTCACACCAATCGTCTGCATCGGTGAAACGCTGGAAGAGCGCGACCGCGGGGACACGCTCGCGGTGCTCGATCGGCAGATCAAGGACGGGCTCGACACCCTGACCGGCGATCAGGTGGGCTCGCTGGTGATTGCGTATGAGCCGGTGTGGGCGATCGGAACGGGGCGCAACGCGACACCCGCGCAGGCGGGCGAGGCGCACGCGCACATCCGCACGCGACTGCGCCAGTGGTTCGGAGGGAACGCGGCGGACCTGTGTCACGTGATTTATGGGGGCAGCGTGAAGCCGGACAACATCCGCGAGCTGTCCTCGATCGCGGATGTCGACGGCGCGCTCGTCGGCGGCGCCAGTCTCGATGTGCGCGGCTTCTTCGACATCGTCTCGCGCGGCCGCGCGGCGTCGGTGTAGACGGTCCGGCGTTGACGGCGCACGTTCGAACCGGCGCGCGGTTCGTGTTGAGGTTGAATCCACCGATGCGAAGCGTATAGTGGCCCTCCACGAGCAAGGGGGCCCGGCATGTCAGGGCTGTCATCCGGCCGAATCAGGAACTTCGACCCGGTCGTCTATCAGAAAATTGCCGAGCTCAGGCAGCGATTGATCGAAGCCGAGGCGCTCGTCAACGAGCTCGAGCAGGAGCTGCAGCGTCACAAGCACCATCAAGGCTTCACCTGGCTGCCCTGGCGCCACCACACGCTTCGTAGCCAGCTCCATGACGCGCGTGAGAGTGTGACGCTGCTGCGCGCGACTCTGATGAGTGAACTCATCGGAAAGCAGTCTTGAGCGAGGTCCGGGCCACACGAGACTGGAAAACGTCCCCTAACGTGAGCTAAGATCGGACGTTATGCTCTACTACCTGCTCGCGGTTCTGTATCTCCTCGTGTGCCTGCTCCTGCTGCTCGTCGTCCTGCTGCAGCAGGGCAAGGGCGGAGACATGGCGAGCGCGTTCGGCGGGAGCGGCAGCAGCCAGACGGCGTTTGGCGCCCGCGCCGGGGCGACGGTCCTGACGCGCGCGACGACCATCCTGGGCGCGCTGTTCATGCTCGGCGCGATCGTGCTGGGGATCTACGGCCAGCGCGGGCCTGGATCGGTCTTGAGCGGCGTCCGCGGTCCGGCGCCCGTTCAGCAGCCGGCGCAGCCGCAGAAGTAGCTGAGCTCACATCCCCTCGCGGAAGTGGCGGAACTGGCAGACGCACCAGCTTGAGGGGCTGGCGCTCGCAAGAGCGTGGGGGTTCGAATCCCCCCTTCCGCACCAGCCTTCGCTCGGCGCTGGCGCGCCGAGCTTCGGCTCGGCAAGCCAGCGAGGTTGCGAAGGCGGACTCTTCATCGCCATCGGCGTGGCCTCCTCCGCAGCCACCGATCGACCACGCCCCACAGCATCAACAGCGGCATCGACACCATCGCCGCGCCGATCGCAAACGTCGTCCGGCCCGGTCCCGTCAGCATCATGCCGATCTGATTCTTGAACGGATCGTCGTTGACCAGGTACGTCCAGGTCGACGAAGGCCCCTTCATCCCGAGTTCGATCAGATCGATCCGGCCGTCCTCGACTTCCACGCGCTCGAGATCGTTCAGCACGGCGTCCTCGATCGCCGGTTCGAGCGCATGGAACGCCGCGGTGATCTCGGTCGTGAAGTGACCGAGCGGATCGCGGCCGCCGAGCGCGACGAGGTGGATGCCTTCGCGCACGTCGGCGATCAACGCCAGGTGATCGCGCCAGAGCCGATCGATGTGATGAAGAGTGACCCGGCGCTCGGCTTCCCGGACAGCGTTCTCGCCGGCCGCCGACACGAGCCGGGCCCGGCGATCCGGTGCGCGCTGCCAGACGTCCGGCACCTCATGGCCCGTGAGGATCGCCTGACGCCACTCCATCACCATCTCGCGTTGCCGCTCGACGACGGAGGCGTACTTCCACAGCGTCTTGCGAATCTCCAGATTCTGGCCTTCGACGATGCGCTGGACGCGGGCGATCTCGCGAACGGCGACGGGATGATCGACGCGCTCCGTCCGTTCGTCTGGCGCGAACCGGCCGCCAATGAGTCCCTTGATTCCGTATCGGACGAGCAGATCGTCCTCGAGGCTGATGAAGAATCGCGACTCCCCCGGATCCCCTTGCCGTCCGGCGCGGCCCCTGAGCTGCAGGTCGATGCGGCGGCTCTCGTGCCGGTTCGTACCGATTACGTACAGGCCGCCGAGCGCCACGATCTGATCATGTGACGCCTCGTCGATCCCTCCGAGCTTGATGTCGGTACCGCGCCCGGCCATGTTGGTCGAGATCGTCACAGCGCCAAACGCCCCGGCGCCGGCCACGATCTCCGCTTCCGCCGCGTCGTTCTTCGCGTTCAGTACCTGACATGGCACGCCGCCGGATCGCAGCGCGCCGGCGAGCCGCTCGGACTCTTCGACCGTGAGCGTTCCGACGAGGACGGGCCGTCCGGTCGAGTGCACCTGTCGGACTTCCTCGATCACGGCTCGCTCTTTCGCCTCGCGACGAGTGAACAACACGTCAGGCCGATCGATTCTGATCATCGGGCGATGCGTCGGGACGACGACAACCGGAAGTCCGTACAGGTTCATCAGCTCAGCGGCCGCAGGCTGCGCCGTTCCGGTCATGCCGGAAAGATGCTGGTAACGCCGCAGGAAGTGCTGGAGCGTGATCGAGCCGAGAATGCGGCCATCAGGCTGACGATCGAGCAATTCCTTGGCCTCGAGCGCGGATTGCAGTCCGTCCGGCCAATGCCGATCCGCAACAACGCGGCCGGTCAACTCGTCGATCACGCCGATGCGGCCGTTTCTCACGATGTAGTCGACATCGCGGTGGAGGAGCGCCTGCGCGTGAAGGGCGCAATTCAGCTCCGTGAGTAGCGCGTAGTTCTTCGGCTGATGCAGGCTGCCGCAGCCCATCGTCTGCTCGACCCGCTCGACCCCGGCATCTGTCAGTTCCACGTCGCGCCCGTACTCGTCCGCGTCGTAGTGGACGCCTGCGGTGAGATCGGCCACGAGCCGGGCGAGGCGTACCGACGATGACGAGATGCGGTCGACGCTGCCGGCAATCACGAGCGGGACACGAGCCTCGTCGATGAGGATGGAGTCCGCCTCGTCCACGAGCGCGAAGTGAAACGGCCGATGGACGAGATCCCCGGGATTCCTGGCGAGGAGATCGCGCAGATGATCGAACCCCGCTTCCTTCGCGGTGACATACGTCACGTCGGCCATATATGCGCGACGCCGCTGATCGGACGTCATGCCCTGCTGGACGAAACCCACCGACAGCCCGAGGCGCTGGTAGATCGGCGCCATCCAATCCGCGTCCCTGCACGCGAGGTAGTCGTTGAACGTCAGAACGTGCGCTCCGCGGCCGGTCATCGCCCTGAAGGCGACCGGCATCACCGCCGCGAGCGTCTTCCCTTCCCCGGTCTGCATCTCCACGACCGCGCCGCGATCGAGCGCCAGCGCGGCCACGATCTGCACGTCGAATGGACGCAGGGCGAGCGTGCGCATCGAGATCTCGCGGACGATCGCGAAGAGTGGATTCCGGACAGCATCGCCGGACCCGCCGCCGCGGATCAGATCCCGAAGCTCGCGCGCTCGATCGTCGAGGGCGCCGTCGGCAAGGGCTGCGAGATCACACCCGAGCGCATCGATCTCACCGAGCGGGGCGAGGTAGCTCTCGAGATCGAGCTCGACGGACGTCCCTCGAAAGCGCGCGAGGTGATCCCGCCACCCGATGCGATTACGGACACGGTCGGATTTCTCCCTGGACGCGTGATTCGCCGAGGACATTGTTCCCTCCAGTCGCGATGGACGACTCTTGCCGGCCGTCGAGCGGCGGCCGAGGCTACGCGATCGGGAAAAGCGCTGGAGGCGGGCGAGGCAGAGCGGGCGAGACGAACGGGACCGGCTGTTCGAAGCCGCCGGAGGCGGCGCGGCGCAGCAGCACGACAACGGCTGCCGGCACCACCAGCCAGAGCGGGGTAAGGACCGCTGCGACGGTCGTGTCCACGAGGGACAGGAGTCCCGCGAACGCGACAACGCCTATGCAGAAGAGCGCGATCGACTTGCGTGATCGGAGCCGGCGCATGATCGACGATCCAGCCCCATTGTAGATCGCGCTCAGCCTCTCTACTCCCAGCGCAGCGCGACGATCGGATCGACTGC
>JAICSD010000135.1 GCA_025937075.1 Vicinamibacteria bacterium
AGTAGAAGCCCGATGAATCCGGAAGGAAGAACTGGTCGCCCGCCGCATTCACGATGAACTTGGGCATCGTCAGACGGTCGCGGTATTCGTAGGGCTCTTCGATCCGCATCAGCGCGTGGAACTCCGGCGTGCCGATACGATCCATCAGTCCCTGCTCGACGTAGTCCTGGACGGCGTCCGACCACGCGCCGTACGCACGCCAGTGATGGATGAACGACGGCTCGACGTTCAGCATGTCGATCACCGCCGGTGCGATCGCGATGACGCGGGGATCCACCGCCGCCGTCGTCCACGTCGTCCACCCGCGCTTTGATGCGCCGGTGACGACGAACCGCGTGACGGCGTGCGCGCCTCCCGGGGACGACGATGTAAAAGCGGTGATCGTGTCCATGGCACGGACGGCGCTCTTCGTCATGGGCAGCCGCGCGGGCCAGCGATCGTCGCCGGTGCGGATGAAGTGATCCCACGTGTAGGCGATGAAATCGTCTTCCTTGCGCGCCTCGTGCAGCGGATCGTTCCTGAACACGACGGGCTGATTCGGTACGAGGCGCAGTTCCGCGGTGACGGTGCCCGTTTCGCGCGCCGCATCGACGAGCCATCCGGAAGGATGCTCCGGAGCCGGCCGGTCGAGGCTTCCTCCCGTGATGAACAGCAGCCCGATGTCGCTCGTGACGCGATCGGGCCGCACGACGATCAACCAATGGCGCCAGACGGGTTGTTCCACTTCCCGTTCGGTGAGCCAGCGCTGCGACGTCATGTCGATGATCGTCGTCGTGACGCCGTCCCCTTCGACGTCCTTCACGGCTTTCCAGGCGAACGCGGGATCAGGCGCCGCGACGTAGCGGTCGAGCGCGGTTTCGGTCGTGCGACTCGGCGCGGGCGCTTGCTGCGCACCAAGCGCGGCGATCGCGAACAGCGGGAACGAAACGAGCAACCGGCGTCGATTCATCAGGAGGTCCCTCGAAGCGCTGCCGGCCCTTATACCAGCAACATCACGCGCAGGCAATTCGCGCCGGATTGGTGTAGCCTTCAGCGCCATGATGCTTCGCTTTGCCGCTCTCCTCTGTGTCGCCGTCTTGTCAGCGCTTCCGCATTCGGCGCAGGCGCCGGCCCAGGCGCAACGGCCGCAGCTCACGGTGAAACGCGTCGATGACTTCGAGGTGACGGGCGCGGGCGAGAATGCCGCCTGGCGCACGACCGAGTGGACGCAGTTGCGCCGACGGCAGGCGGACGGCCGTCCGTACGACACGCGCGTCAAGATGCTCTACTCGAACACGGGCGTCTACGTGCTGATGGAAGGAACCGACCGCAAGCTCACGGCCACCATGAACGAGGACTTCATGGATCTGTGGAACGAGGACGTCTTCGAGGTGTACTTCTGGCCCGACGAGCGGTATTCCGTCTATTTCGAGTACGAGATCTCGCCGCTCGATCACGAGCTGCCGATTCTGATTCCGAACTTCGGCGGCAAGTTCCTCGGATGGCGTCCGTGGCACTATGACGGTGATCGACGTACCCGAAAGGCCACCACGACGATCGATGGCCCGAAGCAGTCAGGCGCGGCGATCTCCGGCTGGCGCGCCGAGGTGTTCTTCCCCTACACCCTGCTCCGGCCGCTGCAGAACGTCCCGCCGACGCCGGGCACGCGCTGGCGCGGCAATTTCTATCGCATGGACTACGACGAGGGGAAGCGCACGCAATGGGACTGGGCGCCCGTCGGCGAGAGCTTCCACGAGTACGAGAAGTTCGGCGATCTGGTTTTTGTGGAGCGGTAGGAGAGGCGGCCCTGAACGGGCCGCCCTACGACCTCACTTTCCTGCAGGCAGGAACGGGAACAGCTTGCGCAGGAGCGCCTCGTCGGGCCGCGCGCCGTACTCGCAGATCTCGAATGCCTCGGCGTGGCGGACCGCCTTCCCTTTCTGCGCACCGTACCATTTCACCAGCGCAGCCCTGACGTCGGCTGTGGGCTCGCCGGCGCGCGTCTGCTTCAGCCACTGCCGCCGTTCGCTGGCGTTCGACGGCACCTTGTCGAGCTCGTGGTCGACCCACGGCAGCCACTCGTACATCTGCGACACGTGCGCGTCGAGCATGTCGATCTTCTTCTCGATCACATCGTCGATCGAGATCGCCACGTCAGGCCTGAACGGCGCCGGCTTCTGGAACCGATCCTCGAAATACATGAACACGGGATTCTTCCGAAGCGCCGGCGTATCGGAGGCGATGTTCGGCACGACGACCATATAGGCGGCGTCCTGCACGAGCACGCCCGTGTAGCGATGATCCGGATGGTAGTCGTTGGGCCGCGGCGCGAGCACCAGGTCCGCGTTCCATTGCCTGATCTGACGGATGACCTGTTCCCGCACGTCCACGGTCGGGAGAAGCTGCCCGTCGTGATTGTCGAGGACGACGTACTCGATGCCGATGCGGCGTCCGGCTTCGCGGGCCTCCGCGCGCCGGCGTGCAGCGAGCGCGCCCCCGCCCTCGGTCTGATGACCGGCGTCGCCGTTGGTGACGGAGACGAACCGCACACGGTGCCCGAGCGCCGCATACATCGCGGCCACGCCGCCGGCTCCCTGATCGCAGTCGTCCGGATGCGCGCCGAACGCGATGATGTTCAACTTTCCGTCCGTGCTCGGCGCCTGCGTCCGCTCCGGCGCTGGTTGCTGGGCAGTCACCGCGGCAACGCAGCAGACGAGACATGTGACGAAGATGAACTGATGCGCGCGCCTATGAGACATCATGATACGGCCTCCTGAGCCGCGCCTACGCTACCACGGGCGCTTTTGAAGACGCGCTCGACAGGGCGGGCCTGAGAGGCCCGCCCTACGGCTGGGAGACTCCGAACCCCGGCTCCCGAATTCGGCCAACCTCCAACAACCAACAACCCACAACCGACAACCATTGGGCACGACCGGTGCACTGTGTGCGCTCCGTACCGATTCCGGCCGTTTTTCGAGGCAAATCGGCGCGCGGACACGCAGTTTCGTAAGTCCGTGTCCGATTTCGGAGCGATCTGCCGCTCTGGAGGTTCACATGACGCTCGTTCGCTGGTCGGTCGGCGTCCTCGGATTCGTGGTCGCGTCGGTGACTCCGGTGTTCGCCCAGCAGCCAGCGGCGGCAGGGCACGTGAAGATCGTCTCGGGCCGCGCGTTCGTGGTGCGCGGCGGATCCGCGATTGCCGCCCAGCCCGGCCAGGTCATCTTCCAGAACGACACGCTGCGCACGGGAGCGGACGGCGCAATCGGGGTCACGTTGAACGATGACACGCGCGTGTCGCTCGGCCCCTCGAGCGAGGCGCGCGTCGATCGCTTCGTGTTCGCGCCAGGCGAAGGCAGCGTCGGCATGGTCCTGAAGTTCATGCGCGGCGTCGCCGCGTACGTATCCGGCCGGATGGCGAAGCTCGCGCCCGACTCGGTGCGACTCGAAACGCCCGCCGCGATCGTCGGCGTCCGCGGGACCACGATCGTGATACGCGTCGAACCGTAATGCGCCGGAGTCGGGCTGCAGCGGCGGCGGCGCTCGCGGTCGCGGCCGCTGCGTGCGGTCCGAAACGAATCGCGCCGGCCGGCGCGGACTCAACGCCGCACGTACTCATCGCCCTGCTGCCCGATCCCGAGACGCGCACGACGGGGCGCGCGGCCGTCTTCACATCCCTCGGCAGCGTCGACCTCTCGGCCCCGCGCGCCTCGACCAAGGTCGCCGCCAGGCGCAAACCGGGCGACACCCAGATATTGAGCGAATCGGACGTCGAGCGCCTCTTCGGCGAGGCGCTGGCCGCCCTTCCGCCTGCGCCGAAACACTTCACGCTTTACTTCAGGTTCGAGTCGGACGAGCTGACCG
This sequence comes from Vicinamibacteria bacterium, assembly GCA_025937075.1. The sequence goes on from JAICSD010000135.1 coordinate 3,841, forward strand.
ACGAGTCCCGCGCGCTGGTGCCCGACATCCTCGACGCGGTCACCGCCACTGCCGTGCCAGAAGTCGTTGTCGTCGGGCACACGGACACGCTCGGCACGCGGCGCGCCAACTTCGATCTCGGGCTCAAACGAGCGACGATGGTGCGCACGTTTCTCATCAGCGCCGGGCTGAACGCGCGGATGATCGAGGTGATGTCGCACGGCGAGGGCGACCTGCTGGTCCACACGCCCGACGAGACCCCCGAGCCGCGCAACCGCCGCGTCGAGATCTCCGTCCGGTAGCGCCGGTCCATGAGACGCCTCGGCCTCGGGCCGATCCGCCGCCGCCTCGTGCTCCTCTGCGGTCTCGTCCCGGTCGCGGCGACGGCGGTTCTCGCGCTCTATCGGCCGCCATTCCTGGCGCGCATCGACGACACCGTCTACGACGTTCTCATGCGCTCGGCGCGGACGGCGCCCCGCGGCAACCGCGTTGCCATCGTCGACATCGATGAGCGCAGCCTTGCTGCGGTCGGACAGTGGCCGTGGCGGCGCGACCGCGTGGCGGAGCTGATCTCAGGCCTTCGCGCGCTCGGCGCCTCCACGATCGCGCTGGACATCATCTTTGCCGAGCAGGATCGCTTCGACGCGGTCGAACGCGCAGCCGACGATGGGATACGGCCGCGAGGACCGGACGAGGCGCTCGCGGCCGCGCTGCGGCAAGGGCACGTGATTCTCGGCTACGGCCTGACGTTCGACGGCGGCGTGCCGAATCTTCACGGGTGTGTGCTGCATCCGATCAGCCTTGCCGTTCAGCGCCCGCGCGAGGATACGGGCGAAACGCCGTACTTTCGCGCGGACAGCGCCGTGTGCAGCCTTCCCGCGCTCGCGACGGCGGCGAACGCCTCGGGCTTCCTCAACGCCGCCCCCGATTCCGATGGCATCCTGCGACGCGTCCCGCTCGTCGCGGAGCTCGACGGCCGCACCTATCCAAGCCTAGCCGTCGCGGCGACGGCAGCGGCGATCGGGGCGAAGGACATCAGCCTGCACGTCGCAAACGTGAACGCTGCGTCGCTGCGAGTCGACGACCGGATCGTGCCCGTCGACGGCAAGAGCAACCTGCTCGTGCGGTACCGTGGGCGCAAGAAGACGTTTCCGTACCTGTCGGCGGCCGACGTCATGAACGGACGGCTCGATCCAGAGGCCGTGCGCGGAAAGATCGTGTTCGTCGGAACGACCGCGCTCGGCACGCGCGAGGTGGTGGCGACCCCGCTCGATACCCTGTTCGCGGGCGTCGAGGTGCAGGCCACCGTTGCGGACAATCTTCTGGAACAGAGCTACATCCGGCGCTCCCCTCTTGGTGCGATGCTCGAGAGCACCGCCGCGCTCGTCCTCGGGCTGACGATTGCGACGATCGTCGCCGTCGCGGGGGTCGCGTCCGGTGTCGTCGGGTGGGCGGCAGGCACGAGCGGCATCTGGTTCGGCGCCGTCTGGCTGCTCTCGACCGACGGGCTGTTCGTGTCGCCGCTCTTTCCGATGATTGCCGCGGCTGGCGCCCTTGCCGTGATGACGCTCGCGAAGTTCGGCGTCGAACGGCGCCGCGCCGAGAGCGCCGGCCGCGAGCGGACGGCGGCGCAGCGTCTGATGGTGCAGACGCTGCTCTCGCTGACGGAAGTTCGCGACGCCGAAACCGGGCGCCACTCGCGGCGCACGCAGGACTACGCGCGCGTGCTCGCGAGCGCGCTCGCGCACCGCGACGATTTCCACGAGTACCTCACGGCCCCGTGCATCGATCTTCTCTCGAGCCTCGCGCCGCTGCACGACATCGGCAAGGTCGGCATTCCCGATCACATCCTCAACAAGCCAGGTCCGCTCACGCCCGACGAGTACGCCGAGATGCAGAAGCACCCGGCGCTCGGACGCGACGTCATCCTGAAGGCCGAACAGCAGGTGGGCGTCCGGGACGATGCGACGCTCGCGATGGCAAAGGACATCGTCTACACGCATCACGAACGGTGGGACGGCACCGGGTATCCGCGAGGGCTGCACGGGACCGAGATTCCCGTTCCTGGGCGAATCATGGCCGTCGTCGACGTCTACGATGCCGCGGTCAGCCGGAATCTGTACAAGCGGTCAATACCGCACGATCAGGCGGTCAGCCTGATCGCCGCGGGAAAGGGGACGCACTTCGACCCGGCGGTCGTCGACGCGTTCCTCACGGTCGCGACTCGGTTCGAAGAGATTTCGCGCGAAGCGGATGCGCGCTGATCCGCGCAATTGAAGTTGCGCGCGACGAGTTGCGCGCTACTGACCGAGTGAGACCCGCTGATGTGTGCGCGCGGATTCGCGCGCTGCCTCCAGGATCTCCGTCACGATCAGGTTGTTCTCGAGCGACGAGAGCGCGTTCGGCTGCCGATGGCCGCGGACGACCGCGATCAGGTGCGAGATGGAATCGTGTTCGTCCGCTGGACGTGGATCGGGCGTGATGACGTGGTCGGGCGCGTCGGGCAGCATGAGACGCAGGCTGCCGCCGCCGGTCGTTGCGACCGCAAACCCGCGCTCGCCGTACACCTCGAAATCCTTCCGGTTGTAAGGCCAGTTCCACGACGCCTCGATGATGCCCTGCGCGCGCGGGTACTCCAGCAGAATCGTCGCCTCGTCGTCGACGCGCGGGTAGACGTCCGGCTGGAACTGCTGCGTGATCGCCGTGACCGCGCGTGGGCGCTGATTGTCCATCAGCCACGTCATCAGGTTGGCGCCATAACACCCGAAATCGTAGAGCGCTCCAGCGCCGTTCCGCGCCGGATCGGACAGCCAATCGAGGAATTCCGGCTGCACGTTGATCTTCTTGGGCCCCTGGTGTCCGTCGAGCGCAACCATCTTCCGGATCTCTCCAGCCGCCTTGCGCTCCTTGAACACCGACCAGATCGCGCCGTGGTTCGCGTACCACGTCGTCTCGTAGTTGACGAGGACAGGTATGCCGGCGCGCGCCGCCGCGTCACGCATGCGGCGAGCGTGCTCGTTGCTGACCGCCAGCGGCTTTTCCATCATCACCGCGATGTGGCGCGGTGCGGCCGCATCGACCACCATCGGGTGATCGTGCGTATTGGTGAACGACGCGACCGCCTCGGGACGCACGGTATCGAGCATCTTCCCGAGATCGTCGAAAAGGACGCTGTCGGGAAGCGAGAACTGCTGCGCGTATTTCCGGCGCAGCTCCGCGTCCGGGTCGAAGACGCCGGCGATCTGCACGTCGCTCCGCGCGCGGGCGGCGCGAAGGAAGCCCGAAACGTGGCCGTGCACCAGGCCCGCGATTACAAGCCGCAGCGGCGCAGGCGGCGCCGCCTCCTGCGCGTGAGCCACCGCCAACGCGCCGAAAAGCGCCGCAAGGATGATCCGGAGGAAGCGCATCGCCATGCAAGGATGCTACACTGCGCCGGCTATGACTACACTGTTCCGCCTGTCACCGCTGCTCCTCGCGCTCGCTTTGCAGGCGCCGGCGGCAGAACCCGGCTTCACGAGCTTGTTCAACGGCAAGGATCTCACGGGCTGGAAGATCTTCGGACCCGAGGAAACATTCAAGGTCGAGGATGGCGCGATCGTCGCGAATGGTGCGGCGAGCCACGCGTACTACGACGGCCCATTCCACGACCACAGCTTCCGCAACTTCGAATTGAAAGTGGACGTCCTGACGCGCCCGGGATCGAACGGCGGCGTCTACGTCCTGACGGAGTATCCGCAAGGAGGCGAGGGAAACGTGCGGGCGTCCGGCCGCTTTCCGGCAAAGGGCTTCGAGATTCAAGTGAACAACTCGCACACCGATCGCATCCGCACGGGCAGCCTGTATCACGTGATGGACGTCCTCGACGACTCGCCTGCGAAAGACGACCAGTGGTTCACTGAGGACATCACCGTCCAGGGGAACACCATTACGGTGAAGGTCAATGACAAGCAGGTGGTGAACTGGACGCAGCCGGCGGACTGGGATGGCGGACGCGAGGGTCCGGGTCGGAAGATCACGGGACCAGGGACGATCGCGCTTCAGGGCCACGACCCGAAGAGCACCGTCTATTACAAGAACATCCGGATCAAACCGCTGGATTGATCGAGCCGGGAAGCTCGGCAGAAAACTTGCACCGGCGGCATCGTGGCGACCGCCATTGTCCAGGTTGATGCCGAGCATCTTCCGGCGCGGCTCGTGGTCGCGCCGGCCTATGACCGCGCATTCATCGTGCTGCGCCGCCGGCAGCAGGTGGTCGCCACCTTCGACCTTCCCGTCAAGAGTGGTGAGGTCGACCCGGCAGCTTTTGCCCACGCGCTCTTTCAAGAGATCACGCGCAACGCCCGCGCATGGTGGCTGCGCGAATACCTCGGTCCCGAGCCTGCCGCGACCGTGCCCGACGCCACCGTCGCCATCTGCACGCGCGAGCGTCCGGACGATCTCCGTCGTGCGCTGACGGCGGTCCAGGCGCTCGATCCCGCGCCCCGCGAAGTTCTCGTCGTCGACAACGACCCCTCCTCTACGCGGACCGCGGAGGTCGTCTCGGAATTCCCCGGCGTACGGTACGTCTGCGAGCCGCGGCGCGGCCTCGATCGGGCGCGCAATCGTGCGCTCCGCGAGGCGCTGACGGAGATCGTCGCGTTCACTGATGACGATGCGGCGCCGGAATCGTCCTGGCTGCGCGCACTGCTGCAGCCGTTCGCTGACGTGCGCGTATGGTGCACCACCGGACTCACCCTGCCCCTCGAGCTCGAGACGCCGGCACAGGAATGGTTCGAGCGCTACAGCCCGTTCGGCCGGGGCTTTCGGCAGCGCGTGTTCGACGGCACGCGCAGCGATCCGCTCGCGGTGGCGGCCGCGGGCGCGGGCGCGAACATGGCGGTACGGACGGCCGTGCTGTTCGAGCTCGGTGGCTTCGATGAATTGCTCGATGCGGGCACGCCAACGCGATCGGGCGGCGACCACGAGATGTTCGGCAGGATTCTCGGGGCCGGGTATCGCATCGTGTACGTACCGTCAGCGGTGAGCTGGCACAGGCACCGGCGCACGTGGAGCGAGCTGCGCGAAACGTTGTACGGCTACGGCACGGGCGTGTTCGCCCTCTGGACGCGCCGCGTGCTGCGCGAGCACGAGCCCGGCGTCCTGCGCCATGCGGCCCGATGGATGTTGGGACACCACCTGCCGACGCTGTGGCGCGCCGCGCGCGGGCGACCCGATACGATTCCTCTCGACCTGATACGGGCCGAAGTGCTTGGATGCCTGGCAGGTCCGGCCGCCTACGTACGCTCGCTGCGCGAGCAGCGAAGGAGCGGCGCTCCGTGACGCCCCGCGTATGCGTCGTGATTCCCACGCACAACCGGCACGCGAGGCTCACGCGCACGATTGACGCTATCGTCGGCCAGCACTACCCGCTCGACGCGGTCGAGCTCATCGTCGTCGCCGACGGCTGCAGTGATGGCACCGAGAAGCTGACCATTCCGCCGCCGCTGGCCGGGCGCGTCGTCACACAGCCTCACCGCGGACCGGCGGCGGCGCGCAATCGCGGCGCTGCAGAGGCCAGCGGCGATCTACTGCTCTTCATCGACGACGACGTCGATGCGAGCCCGGAGCTGATCGCGGCGCACGCGCGTGCCCAGGCGAGATCCACGGCGCCGACAGTCGTGGTTGGATATCTTCCGCCCCGGCTCGAGGGGCGGCGCGATTCGTTCGGGATCGCGCTGCGCGGCTGGTGGCTCGCCATGTTCGAACGCATGCGCGAGGCGGGGCATCGCTTCACGTATGCCGACGTGTTGACCGGCAACTGCTCTGTTCCCCGCTCGTTCTTCAACGCGCTCGGAGGATTCGACGAGTCACTGCGGTGCCACGAGGACTATGAGCTCGGGTTCCGCGTGCTTCGCGCGGGCGGCCGCATCGCGTTCGAGCCTGCAGCCGCCGGTTCACACGACGAGCGGACGCGGCTGGGCGGCGCGCTGGAGCGCAAGCGCCACGAAGGGGCCGCCGACGTAGCGTTCGCGCGAAAGCACCCGGACATTTCGTCGGCGCTCCCTTTCGCCACGCGGGAACGGCGCCTGTCG
>JAICSD010000268.1 GCA_025937075.1 Vicinamibacteria bacterium
CGGTACTCGGCCGGCGTCGTCGCGCCGATGCAGCGGATCTCGCCGCGCGAGAGCGCCGGCTTGAGGATGTTCGCGGCGTCGAGCGAGCCTTCCGCGGATCCCGCGCCGACGAGCGTGTGCAGCTCGTCGATGAAGACGATGATGTTCGGGTTCTCGGTCAGCTCCTTCATGATCGCCTTGAGGCGCTCTTCGAACTGACCGCGGTACTTGGTGCCCGCCACGATGAGCGAAATATCCAGCGCCAGAATGCGCTTATCGGCGAGGAAGTGCGGGACGTCGCCGTAGACGATCTTCTGCGCGAGCCCCTCGACGATGGCCGTCTTGCCGACGCCCGGTTCGCCGATGAGCACCGCGTTGTTCTTGGTCCGGCGGCACAGGACCTGCTGAACTCGCTCGAGCTCCGTATGCCGGCCAACCAGCGGGTCGAGCTGGCTTTTCATGGCCGCTTCGGTCAAGTCCCTCGAGAACTCGGCCAGGAGCGGCGTCTCCTTCACGCGGGTGAGCGTAGTCTTTTCGTTGAGGAGCGCGACGATGTCCTCGCGGACCGTGTTGAGCCGCATCCCCTTCTCCATGAGGATGGTGGCGGCCACGGACCGCTCCTCGCGGAGGATGCCCAGCAGCAGGTGCTCGGTCCCGATGTAGTTGTGCAGCAGCCGGTCCGCCTCTTCGGCAGCGAACTGCAGCACGCGCTTCGTTTCGGCGCTGAAGGGAATCTCGACCGATGTCGAGACCTTCTCGCGGAAGACGGTGCGGCCTTCGATTTCCTTGCGAATGCTTTCGAGAGAGAGATGAGACCGCGCGAAAATCCGACTCGTCAGCCCCTTGCCCTCGCGAATCAGTCCCAGGAGGAGATGCTCGGTTTCAATCGAAATGCTTCCGAGCTGGGAAGCTTCGTAGCGCGCGAAGAACAACACGCGCCGGGCTCGTTCCGTGTAGCGTTCGAACATCCGGAGTCCTATGTGTAAGGGACTTGGCTCGAGGGCATCGCCAGCCTTGCTCGTATTATACGGCAAAGCTTGGCCCCGGCCAACGCCTTTCTACTGTGTAAGTACGTTTCGGAGCGAGAGTTATCGCTCTGTAGGGTTAGACGCGCGGGACGTGCGGGCCGGTTCTTCACCTTGGCCGCTCATCGACACGCGGCATCATCGGCACAGCCCTCCTGCAAGAGGCACGTGCGATCTTCGTGCCGCGCTCAGGTGAGGATGGCTTCGGCTTCGATCTCCACGAGCATGTCCTGATCGATCAGCCGGCTCACCTCCACCATCGTCGTCGCCGGGCGGCCCGCGGAAAAGACCTCGCCGTGCGCCCGGCCGATCACTTCCCAGTCCCTGACGATATTCGTCACGTAAATGCGCGTTCTGACGACGTGTTCGAGCGATCCGCCGGCCTGTTCGAGCGCGCGCCGGATGTTCTGGAGTGTCTGGAGGGTCTGCGCGCGGGCGTCGCCCCGGCCGACCAGCGCGCCGTCAGGCCCCGTGGCGGTCGTCCCGGAGACGTGGACGACGGTGCCGACCTTCACCGCGCGGGAGTAGCCGACAACGGGCTCCCATTTCGTGCCGCTGGAGATGTTCTGCCGCATACCACAAAGTTTCCCACGATTACGCAGACATTGCCGTAGGTGGGCGGCGCCGGATGATCCGCGAATCCGGATCCATCCGTACAAGGAAATGGGTCACAGGCTCTGTCAGCCTATGACCCGTTTTCCGCGTCTTCCGCGTCGTCCGCGGCCCTACTTCGATGGGGCCGCGCTGGTCCTGACCTGGACGCTGGCGGCGTGCTTCTTGTCCCCCATGTCGTGGTAGCGGACCGTGACGGTGTCGCCCACGTGCACGAAGTCGGTGATCTGGGTGGCCTTCTTCTCGCCCTTCATCTCGGCCGTCTTGTGGCTGGCGCCGCGCGCCTGCACGTTCGTCTCGTTGTCGACGGCGAACGTCATGTCGCCCGACTTGGCCTTGACGGTCAGCGAATCCCCGGTAACGGCCGACACGGTGCCGTTCGCGGTCATCGTCTTGGACGACGACTTGCCGGTGTCGGTCTTCTCGGCCGGCTTCGCCGTCGGCTGGGTGGCCTGGGCGAACGCCGGGATCGCGCTCAGGAGCAGGGCCCCGACGAACACTGTTACTACCCGTCTCATGTGAACCTCCTCAGTTGCCCAACATGCGGCACCGCATGGCGCCGGACCAAAGAGCCACCTATTCTGTCAGATCACGAAATTTCGCGCAGCTTGCCGTCTTCCAGCCGCAGGACGCGGTCGCAGGCCGCGGCCAGCCGCGGATTATGGGTCGCGATGATGGATGTGAGGCCGCGTTCACGGTGCATCTCGCGCAGCAGCTCGTGCAGCGACCCGGCGGTGTGTTCGTCGAGATCGCCGGTCGGCTCATCCGCGAGCAGGACGGAGGGCTCCATCACGAGCGCGCGCGCGATCGCCACCCGCTGCTGTTCACCGCCTGACAGCATGCCCGGCTTGTGGACGAGGCGATCGGCCAAGCCGACGCGATCCAGCAGCAGACGTGCCCGCGATTCACGCTCGTCGGCCGGCCGCCGGCCGATGCGCATCGGCATGCCCGCGTTCTCGAGCGCGCTGAACTCCGGCATCAGGTGATGGAACTGAAAGACGAACCCGACGTGGCGGTTCCGGAACGCGACGAGATCCGCCGGGCGCATCGACGACACGTCGGCGTCGCCGATGCGGATCGTGCCCGCGTCGATCGTATCCAGGCCGCCGAGCACGTGCAGCAGCGTGCTCTTGCCGACGCCTGACGCGCCGACAACCGCGACCATCTCGCCCTTCGCCGCGGAGAACGAGAGCTGACGCAGGACCGCGAGCGTCGCCGTGCCCACGACGTAGCTCTTGTCGATGTCGGTGACTTCAATGAAGGGCATACAGTTGCATGTATAAACGTCGGCGATTCGGATAGGGAGCCGCCGCTGTCACGATCTCACGCAGAGACCGCAGCGGAGCAGAGCACGCGGACGATATGAAGCGTTTGGCGCCGCGCTCCGGGGCCGGCGCAGCCGGACCGCCGTACGTCACGTGTTGCGTCAAGCGAAACACTTCTCGTTGCTTGCGTCCTCTGCTCTTCCGCGCCCCTGCGTGAGATCTGTCCGTGACACGCCCGGCGCCGCTACTGATAGCGCAGCGCCTGCGCCGGATCGAGCTTCGACGCCTGGCGCGACGGGTAGATCGTCGCGAGAAAGCAAATGAGAATCGCCGAGGCGATCACCGCGAGGAAATCCTGCGGCAGCAGCGTGAACGGCACGTACGAAATCTGATAGACGTCGATCGGGACGTGGATCAGGCGGTAGCGATCGAGGATGTAAATGATGATCACGCCCCCGAGTGCGCCCGCACCCGTCCCCACCAGCCCGATGATCAGTCCCTGCAGCATGAAGATCCGGCGGATGCTCGCCGCGGAGCTGCCCATCGTCTTCAGGATGGCGATGTCGCGGCTCTTCTCCATGACGAGCAGCACGAGCGACGCAATGATGTTCAGCGCGGCCACCATCACGATGAGGCCAATCGTGATCGAGATCGCCATCTTCTCCAGCCAGAGCGCCGAAAAGAGCGACTTGTTCATGTCGGCCCAGTCCTGCGTCATGTACTCGGCGCCGAGCGTCTCGGGGATCGAATCGGCGACGGCGCGGGCGGCGAACATGTCGTCGAGCCGCAGTTGAATGAAGCCGGGACGATCCTGTCCGGTCAGGCGTTCGGCGACCGGCAGCGACGTCAGTCCGTATTCGCTGTCGAATTCGTACAGACCGAGGCTGAACGTGCCGACGACCTTGAAGTCGCGGCGGCGCGTCAGCGGTCCCATCGGGGTCAGCGTCGTCTCGGAGCTGATCACCTTGACCGCGTCTCCGACGTTGACACCGAGGCTTTCCGCAACATCCTTGCCGAGGATGATGCCGTCCAGCTGATCCTCGGCGGGCTGGACGGCTTCGAGCGTTCCGGATCGCATGGCGCGCTGGATATCCGTCACCGTCGGCTCGAGCACCGGGTCGATGCCTTTGACCGTGATGAATGCATCGCCTCGTCCGCTCGAGACGAGCGCCTTGCCCAGCACGCCGGGCGCAGCGCCGATGACGTGCGGCAGCTTGCGCAGCTTGTCGATCTCCGCGTGATAGTCCCTGATCCCCTCACCGGTCTTGAACACGTAGACATGCGCGGAGGACCCGACGATGCGGTCGCGGAGCTCGCCCTGGAGGCCCGTCATCAGAGCGAGCGCGATCAGGAGCGCCATCACGCCGACCGTGACGCCGAGCACGGAGATGAGCGAGATGAGCGAGATGAACGCCTGCTTGCGCGGCGCCAGCAGATAGCGGAAAGCGACGAAGGCCTCGAACGGCAGATCCATCACGCGCGCGGCCGCATCAGCGGGAACAGGATGACGTCGCGGATCGACGGACTGTCCGTGAGCAGCATCACGAGGCGATCGATCCCGACGCCTTCGCCCGCTGTGGGCGGCAGCCCGTACTCGAGCGCGCGGACGTAGTCTTCGTCCATCGCGTGCGCTTCCTGGTCCCCCTCGGCGCGCACGGCGATCTGCGCTTCGAAGCGGCGGCGCTGCTCGGCGGGATCGTTCAGCTCGCTGAACGCGTTGGCGACCTCGAAGCCGCCGATGTACAGCTCGAAGCGTTCGACCGTCTCCGGGTCGTCCGCGCGCTGCTTCGACAACGGCGAGACTTCCGTCGGAAAGTCGTAGACGAACGTCGGCTGGATCAACGAGTCCTCGGTGAGGCGCTCGAAGATCTCCGTGACAATCTTGCCGACGCCCCAGGACGGGTGCAGCTCGAGGCCGAGCTGACGCGCGATGGCGGCCGCCGGCTCGCGCGATCGGAGATCGCCGGGCGGCACCGGGGTTCGCAGCCGTTCGGACGCGGCCTCCCGCGCGCCGTCGCGCAGCGAGATGCGCCGATACGGCGGCGCGAGCGAGATGTCGTGCTCGCCAAACCGGACGCGATCGGTCCCGATCGCCTCGCGCGCGACGCCGGCGATCATCTCCTCGGTCATCTGCATCAGCTCGCGGTACTCGCTGAACGCCTGATAGAACTAGAGCATCGTGAACTCGGGGTTGTGCTGGGTCGAGATCCCCTCGTTCCGGAAGTTCCGGTTGATCTCGTAGACGCGCTCGAGGCCGCCGACGACCAGCCGCTTCAAGTACAGCTCGGGCGCGATGCGCAGGAACAGCTGCATGTCGAGCGTGTTGTGGTGCGTGACGAACGGGCGCGCGAGCGCGCCGCCGGCGAGCGGCTGCATCATCGGCGTCTCGACCTCGAGATACCCGCGGGCGTTCAAAAACGTGCGCACCGCCGCCAGCACGCGGCTGCGGATCTCGAAAACCCGCCGCGAATCCGGATTCACGATCAGATCGAGATAGCGCTGGCGATACCGGATCTCGACGTCCTGCAGGCCGTGCCACTTCTCCGGCAGCGGGATGAAGCACTTCGCCAGGAACTCCAGCTTCGATGCCCAGATCGTCAGCTCGTTCGTCTTCGTCCGGAACAAATGCCCTTCGAGCCCGACGTAGTCGCCGAAATCCAGCAGCTTGAAGATCGCGAATTCGCGTTCGCTGAGCGAGTCCTTGCGGATGTACACCTGAATCCGCGCGCGTCCGTCCGAGATGACGAGGAAGTTGGCCTTGCCGAAGCTTCGAATCGCGATGATCCGGCCCGCCGTCCGCGTCTGCACGCGCTCGGCGTCCAGCGCTTCCCCTGTCTTGGCGGCGTGCGCATCCACGAGCGCCGCCACCGTCTCCGTGCGCTCGAACGCGTGCGGGTAGACGTCGACGCCGAGCTGCTGCAGCTCCTCGAAGTTGGCGCGTCGCTGCCGGAGCTGATCGGATTCCTTGAGATGCTCTTCCATCATTTGCGTGCCACGCGCCGACGGCGAATCACGAAGATCTCGAAGAACACGAAGACATCTTCGTACCTTCGTGGCCTTCGTGGCTAGCCCTCGGCCGTGATCAGTCGTCGGCCGTGATTGCTACTCTCTTCCCAAACTTTTCCTCACCGCATCGAGCACGCCATTGATGAAGGGCACCGGCTCTTCCCCGCTGAAGGTGCGCGCCAGCTCGAGCGCTTCGTTGATGACGACCTTCGCGGGCGTCCTCGGCTCCGACAGCAACTCGTAGATCGCGAGCCGCAGCACCAGCCTGTCGATCACCACCATCCGCTCGACACGCCAGTTGTGCGCGTGCCGCGCGATGAGCGCATCCGCCTCGCCGACGCGCTCGATCGTGCCGCGCAGCAGCGCATCCGCGAAGCGCCGCGACTCGTCCGGCACGTCCGCCACATCGTCTCGATTCGCCCAGTAGGTGACGATGGCCTCGTGCGCGCCGACGCGGCCGACCTCCCA
>JAICSD010000128.1 GCA_025937075.1 Vicinamibacteria bacterium
CTGCAAACGCGGCGGGGTCGTCGGCTAGCCGCAGATGCTCGCCGTGGTGTACGGGCAGTCCCTCGGCCCCGACCGTCGTCGAAACAACGGCCTTTCCCATTGCCATCGCTTCGAAAATCTTGAGGCGCGTGCCGCCGCCGACTCTGAGCGGCACGACGAAGACGGCAGCATCCGCGATGTACGGTCGCACGTCATCGACGCGGCCCGTTACCGTGACGCCGCTCTCGGCGGAAAGGCGCGCGACAGCAGGTGTCGGCGTGCGGCCGACGATCGACAACGTGACCGAAGGTTCCTCGGCGCGAATGAGAGGGAGGACGTCCCGGCAGAAGGACAGCATCGCGTCCTCATTCGGCAGCCAGTCCATGGATCCCGTGAAGACCAGCGATCTCGACGCGGTGCCCGCGACACGCGGGCGGAAGAAGTCGGTATCGACGCCCGTCGGCACGACGTGGACGCCCCCCCGGATCGCGCCACCGTAAAGGCGGAGCAGCGTGTCGCGATCTGCATCGGATACTGCGAGCACTGCATCGAACCTGGCAAGGGCCCGCTCCTCGAACCGGAGCATCCGGCGATGCTGAACGGCGTAGAGCATGCGGCTGACGGGCTGTGTCTGGACCTCGGCGTGGCGGCGCCAAATCTCTGCCTCGACATTGTGCGTGAACACGACGGCAGGCGCCGGCAGCCGCCGCGGAAGATTCACCGCCGGCAAGATGAAATCCGATACGATGAGGTCGAACCGGCCGTCGCGCAGCAGAGTCTCCACACAATCTTTGAACACGCGCGACCGGTAGACACCGACCGCGTAGGGCAGCGGATCGGCAAGACGCAGTGCCGCACCTGCGTAGAACCGGAACGATCCCTTCGGCGAGTCCGACCGCGGTATGACATGAACATCACGTGCGACCTGGCGCATTCCTTCGATGTGCGCCGACGGCTCGCGGGGCGACGCAAACGCGACGTACGTGATGTCGTGGCGTTCGGCGAGATTCCGCAGGAGATGCCACGACCGGAGCTTGCCGCCTTTGTCGAGGGGCAGCAACAAGTCCGATTTGAGCCAGAGGATGCGCATGCGGGGAACGGATGAGCAAGTCAGGTGCCACGCGCGCGGCCTCGTCCAGCGAATTGTCCGTGTTCCTGCCGTTCAGGTATGGCATACGGATTGAAGTTGTGACATGCGCTATCCGCACTCCATTTGATCATGCATAAGGCCACTGGCTTACTTGTGGCGTCGATTGTCGCGGCCGCGGCGCTCGTGACCGCATTCGCGCCACAGGGAACCGTCATTGCTGTTCCGGCGGGCGCCAATCTGCAGGACGCGATCAACCGCGCGAATCCGGGCGACACGATCGCGCTCGAACCGGGGGCGACGTTCGTCGGCAACTTCGTCCTGCCCGCGAAGGACGGGAACCAGTTCATTACCCTCCGCACGACGGGGGACGGCCTGCCGCCCGCGAACGAGCGCGTCGATCCCGGAGACGCCCCGGGGCTGGCGAAACTGAAGTCCGGGAACAGCTCGGCGGCGCTGCGGACGGCACCCGGCGCACATCACTGGCGGCTGCAGTTGCTGGAATTTCAGGCGAACTCGGGCGGCTTCGGCGACATCATGCTCCTCGGCGACGGCGGCCGGGACCAAAATGACCTCTCAGAAGTCCCGCACGATCTCGTCGTCGACCGTTGTTATGTACACGGGGATCCAACAAAGGGTCAGAAGCGCGGGATCGCGCTCAACAGCGCGTCCACGACGATCATCAACTCGTATATCTCGGACATCAAGACTATCGGTCAGGACACGCAGGCGATTGGTGGCTGGAACGGTCCCGGACCTTACGTGATCGAGAACAATTATCTCGAAGCCGCCGGCGAGAACGTCATGTTCGGCGGGGCCGACGCGTCCATTCGCAACCTCGTGCCGTCCGATATCACCTTCCGCCGCAACTATGTCACGAAGCCCCCCGAGTGGCGCGACACCAGGTGGAGCGTGAAAAACCTGTTCGAGTTGAAGAACGCGCGGCGCGTTCTCGTCGAGGACAACCTGTTCGAGTACAACTGGCCGTCGGCGCAGCCGGGCTATGCGATCCTGTTCACGCCCCGCAACTCCGAGGGCACCATGCCGTGGGCGACCGTCGAAGACGTCACGTTCCGCTCGAACATCGTCCGCCACGTGCCCGCCGTGTTCAATATTCTCGGCGAAGACAATGGGCATCCGTCGGGCCCGGCGCGGCGGATCCGGATAGACAACAATCTGTTCTTCGACGTCAATCAGCGCAACTGGGGCGGGAACGGGGTGTTTCTCCAGATCGGGGAGGGGCCTGCGGACGTGAAGGTCACCCACAATACGATCCTCCACACCGGCAACGTCATCTCGGCCTATGGCGGCACGAAAGCCAATCCGCGGCCGATCGTCGGGTTCACGTTCGAGGACAATATCGCTCGCCACAACACCTACGGCGTGTTCGGCAACGGCCGGTCTCCCGGAATGGATAGTTTGACGACGTTCTTTCCCGGCGCGGTGTTCACGCACAACGTTCTGGCCGGAGGAAACTCCTCGCGCTATCCCGGCGGAAACCTGTTCCCGAGCGTCGACGAATTCGAGCGACAGTTCGCAGACTTCAAGGATGGCGATTACCGGCTCGTGCCGACGAGCGGTTGGAAGGGAGCGGCATCGGATGGTTCCGATCTCGGTGCCGCGGTGAACGCATTGACGAACGTGCTCTTGGGGGGGCGCGGTCAGCGGCAGGAACGACCGGGACCTGCACGCGAGCGCGGCCGCGGCCGCGGAGGACCCGGGTAGTTACACGCCAGATGGCTGCGTTCGCACCTGAATCCCGGGTGCGCGGCGGCTCAATTGCTCCAGCAGAACATCGGTGAAGCCTGCGATCATTCGCGGCAGGGAGAACTGCGCGGCGATCTTCTCGCGCGCAGCGGATCCAATCGCCGCCGCGAGCGCCGGGTTTCCGACAACGCGCGCCATCGCTGCTCCGAGCGCGTCAGGGTCATCGGGTGGCACGAGGATCCCTGTGACGCCGTCTTCGACGAGCTCCGGAATGCCGCCCACGCGGCACGCGATGACGGGTAGACCCGCGGCCATTGCTTCCATGACGCTGTTCGGCAACGCTTCGGTTCGGGATGGAAGGACGAACAACGCGGCGGACGCGAGCAGGTCGGGCACATCGCGCCGTTCTCCGAGAAAGCTCACCTGCCCGATGACGCCTCGAGCGCGCCGATGCGCCTCGAGCGCCGCACGACAGGGACCATCGCCGACGAAATCGACGTGCAAGCTCCGGAGGTCCGGCCGCCGCGCCAGCGCATCGATCAGCACCTCATGGCCTTTTTCAGGGCGCAGATTGGCCACGGTGATGGCCCGCAATCCGCGGGATCGATCCAGCGGGGCGCGTGGCGGCAGTTCGACGCCGTTGGAAACGACGCGAATCGAGCGGGGATGAAGCGCTTCGCGCCGCAGGCGTGCCGCCGCCGCGCGGGAGTTCGCAACGATGCAATGCGCGAACGCATACGCTGCGCGCTGGAGCGCCAGCTTTGCCGTGCTCTTCTCGGTCACGATCTCGCGGCGCCCGCCGATTCGCACCGGCACGCCGGCCATCGCCGCGCCCGTCAACCCAAAGACGTTGGTGTAGAAGTCGGAGGTGATGACGGCGGCAATGCGGCGGCTGCGGCACCATGCGGCGTACACGCGCATCTGACGCCAGGTATTCGGACGAAGGAAGGCATGAATGGGGAAGTCGGCAATCTCGACCGCCCCGGCAGCCGCGGTTTCGAGCCACTGACCCCGCGCGTCGAAGCACGCGGCGTGCACGCTGAACAGATTCGGATCCAGGCCCCGGATCAGATGAACCATCTGACGTTCCGTGCCGCCAGCACCAAAGCTCGAAAGCCAGACGGCGATGGGAACACGAACGGACATCGAGGCCAGCTGAGCAAGCGACGTACCGCGACCACGATCTCGCGGTTCAGGTGGCATGACAATCGCACGCAGGAACGCCGGCCTTGATGCGCCACGATATGCCGTCAGTGACGACACATTGCCTTCCAACACTGGTGGGCAAAAACTTTCTCGATCTCGGCTCGGGGGCGGATTGGTCAGCCTGGCCGCTGCCGCTCATGCTGTCCAAGAAGGAGCAGGGCGTCTGATGGAGAAGACGCGCGTCTCAGGGGCTCCTTCGGTCAGCGTCATCGTGCCGGCGTACAACACTGCCTGCTACATCGGAAACACGATCGCGTCGATTCTCGCCCAGACGTCCACCGACTACGAGATCATCGTCATCAACGACGGCTCGCCAGACACGCCGGCGACTGAGCAGGCGCTCGCACCGTATCGCGATCGAATCACGTATATCGCCTTCCCGGAGAATCGCGGCATCACCATCGCGCGGAACACGGGCATCCTGAAGGCGCGAGGCCGGTATGTCGCGTTCCTCGACAGCGACGATGAGTGGGAGCCCACGTACATTGCGGAGCAGCTGCCGATTCTCGATTCGAATCCGTCGCTGGATCTGGTGTATTCGAACGCGCTGATCGTGGGTGACCATCCGCACGCCGGCCAGACGTTCATGGACACCTGTCCCTCGGAAGGGGAGCCGACGTTTCGCAGCGTGCTCTGCCAGCAGTGCAACGTGATGGTCAGCGCGATGATCCGCCGGGACACATTGCTGCGCGTCGGAATGTTCGACGAGCACCTCGGGCGAGTCGAGGACTTCGATCTCTGGATGCGCATGCTGGCCGCCGGCGCGCGAATGACCTACATCCGAAGCGTCCTCGTGCGCCATCGGAAGCGCCGGGACAGTCTGTCCGCCAACGCCGTGCTGATGGCGGAGGCCGTCGTAGAGGTGCTGGACAAGCTCGGCTCCCTGGATCTTTCATCGGATGATCGCGCGGTACTCGTCGATCGTCAGGCGTTCTTCCGTGCCCGGCTCGATCTTGCCAGGGCGAAGCACGCATTCTTCCGGCTGGAGACCAACGTCGCGCTCGAATGTCTCGAGCGGGCGAACGCCTACTTCAAGAGCAGGCGCCTCAGTATCATCTGCGCGGTGATACGAACGTCGCCAGGCATGCTCCTGCGCCTATACCGGCTGCGCGACCGTTTCCTCGTCGGCGCGGACACGTCGTTCTAATCCGGGGGGCTTCGCCCCGCCGGACCCCCCTGCACGCTCGCTCGCGGGGACCCCAGGCCCCGCTCCGCTCGCGTGACTCGCTGTCGCTCGTTCTGATCCGAGGCCTGGCCCCCTCGCCCCGCTACGGAACTCTGTTCGGATTCACGTCTCCGGCCGCCCCCGGCGTCGACATCGGAGCGGCGAACGCGCGCACTGACCAGAGTTGCGACGGCGGCGTGAGGTAAACCGCCGCAGTTACAACGCGCTGCACGCGAACACCGGGTAGATCTTTCAAACGGCTGAGTTCTCTTCCTGAGCACTGCGAGAGCACTGCCGCCGCGCGCAGGAAATTCACCGGGAGCGATGCGACGGCGCTGCCGTGGCACCACGCTTGCTCAACGGCAGGCGCCGGCGGAAACCGCGCCGACCCTTCAATCAAGCAAACGTTCCCGTCGAGGAGGCTCGTTGGCATCCGTACGTTTGTCTGTCTTCCCCGCGGTGTCCCGTCTCGCGCTCGCGGCTCTGGCCATCGGCGCGTTCGCATTGCCTGCCGGCGCCGCGACGCGGCGCGTGTGCGCGAGCGGATGCACGTATACCAACCTGCAGTCCGCGATCGATGCGGCGCAGCCCGGCGACACGATCCTCTTGCGCGCGGGCCAGACCTTCGTCGGCAACTACACGCTGCGTGACAAAGGATCGTCGACGGCTTTCATCACGATTCGATCCGATGCCCCGGACAGCTCGCTGCCTGCGGCTGGTGTGCGGCTCGTGCCGGAGGGCCGGAGCGGCGCCAACACTGCGCGTGCGTCGCTCGCTCGTTTAGTCGGGGCGGCCGGCCTCAAGACCACGCCGCTCATCAGGACTGCTGCCGGCGCGCACCATTACCGCCTCGAATTTCTCGACCTCGATGGCGCCGCGATGCTCGGGTACGAGACGCTGATCGCGCTCGGCACCGACAAGGCGGATCCGGACCCGGCGCACCATATCGTCTTCGACCGCGTCTACCTTCACGGTCATTCGAGGAAGGGGCAGAAGCGCGGAATCGCGCTCAACGCGAAGTCGATCGATGTTCTCAACAGCTACATCGCGGACATCAACGCCGTCGGGAACGATTCGCAGGCGCTTGCCGGCTGGAACGGTGTCGGTCCCTTCCGGATCATCAACAACTACATCGCGGGTGGATCGGAAAACATCATGTTCGGCGGCGCGCGGCCGGCCACAACGGGCATGATCCCGAGCGATATCGAGATCTCCGACAATCACATCCTGAAAGATCCCGCCTGGCGGACATCGATCCTCTCCACTCCAACCTCGCCACGCGTTTCCTCGACCAGCGCCTCGGGGCGGCTGGCAGCAGGCACGCACTATTTCAAGATTGTGGCGGTGATGAAGTCGGCAGCCTCGAGCGTGGTCTCCGGCCCGTCGAGCGAAGTGTCGGCGACGGTTGCGAGCGGGCACGGCGTCACCCTCGCCTGGAGCGCGGTGTCCAAAGCCGAATCGTACCGGGTTTACCGCGGGACGGCGGCGGGAAGGGAGTCGGTGTACATGACCACGCCCAACGCGTCCACGAGTTTCGTGTACACCGCTTCCGGGGAGACCTCCGGTGCGCCGCGCTCGTCCGGGACGAAATGGGTGTGCAAGAACCTGATTGAGTTCAAGAACGCGCAGCGCGTCACAATCGACCACAACCTGCTCGAGAACAACTGGGTCGATGCGCAGCCCGGCTACGCGATTCTCTTCGCGCCAAAAAATTACAACAACATCGCGCCCTGGACCGCGGTGCGCGACATCACGTTCACGAATAACATCCTTCGCCACACGGCTGGCGGATTCAATATCCTGGGCTATGACGACACCGTCTCGGGCGGCAGCGCGCTGACCCAGCGCATCACGATCCGCAACAACCTGTTCTACGACATCGATCCGACAAAGTGGGGCGGCAACCTCGCGAAGTTTTTCCAGATCGGCGAGGGCGCTGCGGACGTCGTGTTCGATCACAACACGGTGGCCCACAACAGTTCGATATTGCTCGGCCCGTACGGAAAGCCGATGGTCAGGTTCGTGTTCACGAACAACATCGCGCTGCACGGCAAGTACGGTGTGTTCGGGAGCGGTTCCTCGACCGGCATGCCGACCATCACGAAGTACTTCCCCAATTCGATCTTCAAGTACAACGTGCTCGCGGGCGGCAATGCGTCTCTCTATCCGCCGACCAACTCGTTTCCGACGGTCGCTCAGTGGAACGCGTCGTTCGTGGACGCTTCGTCGGGAGACTACCGTCTGCTGTCATCGTCCGTCTTCTACCGTGCGGGGCAGAGCGCGACGGTGCCGGGTGTGGACATCTCGGCGATCACTGACGGCAGCTCCGTCGATCCAACGCCTGCACCGCCGCCCTCTTCGGACACTCCACCGACTGCGGATGCCGGCGGTCCGTACACCGCGGTGGTCTCGCAGGACGTCACGGTCAGCGGTGCGCGGTCAACCGCGTCGGGAACCACGATCGCCAGCTACACCTGGGAATGGGCCGACGACGTCCTCATTTACGCGTCCGATTTCGCCTCGTCCAGCCTGCAGGGCAAGTGGGCGCGCTCGAGCGTCTCCGGTGCGGCGAACGGCATCGCGCTCGTCAACGCGAACGCGGGTGCCGCAAAGGTCAGCACGCCCCTCGCGTCTCCGTCGTCGTACGCGGAGATCAAGTTCCAGGCGGCTGCGGGCGTGCCGTACTACGTCTGGTTCCGGGGGCGGGCCCAGAACAACTCGTACACGAACGATTCGTTCTACATCCAGTTCAGCGATTCCGAGAACGCCAGCGGCAGCCGCCTCGCACAGATCGGTACGACCAGTGCGCTGTCCATGGTGCTCGAAGAAGGAAACGGCGCGGGCCTCTCCGGATGGGGATGGAACGACGCGAACTACGGCGCGCTCGCGAGCCCTGTCTACTTTGCGGCCTCAGGGACGCACACGCTTCGAATTCAGCCGCGCGAGGATGGGATCCTCATCGATCAACTCGTGATCAGCTCGAAGGCGTATGCCGCCAAACGGCCTGGCGCCTTGAAGAACGACGCGACCATCCTTCCGGGATCGTTCGGCACGTCTCAGGGCGTCAGCGCCGCGCACGAATACGCGCGCGCAGCGGTGTATCCACTGCTGCTGAGAGTCAAGGACCAGAACGGCCTCGGCGATGCGGACACGGCGACCGTCACGGTCACCGGTACATCGACATCCGGCCTCGTCGCCAACGCTGACGGTCCGTACACCGCGACCGCCGGCACGCAGGTCCTGTTCGACGGATCGCAATCGACCGGCTCGATCGCCTCCTCGACATGGCGGTTCTTCGACGACATCGTCCTGAGCGGCAGCGCACTGTCGTCCGCGCAGCGGCATGGAAGCTGGAAGACGCTGACCGACTCGACGGCCGCCGCGTCGATCGCGCTCGCCGATCCGGATGGTGGCGCGGCGAAGATAGCGACGGCGCTTGCGAGCCCGACGAACTACGTCGACGTGACGTTCACGGCGGCCGCCGGAGTCCCGTATCGGCTCTGGCTGCGCATGCGCGCGGCGGGCAACTCGTACTCGAACGATTCCGTCTACGTGCAGTTCAGCGATTCCGTCACCGGCGGCGGCAGCGCGATCTATCGCTCGGGAACGACGAGCGCGCTCGCGGTCGTCCTCGAGGACGGCAAAGGCGCCGGCGTGTCGGGATGGGGATGGACCGATGCCAACTACGGCGGGCTCGCCGGTCCGATCTACTTCTCGCGCTCGGGCGCACAGACGCTCCGGATCCAGCGTCGGGAGGACGGGGCCATCATCGATCAGATCGTCCTCAGTTCCGACCAGTACTACGACGACGCGCCCGGTGCCGCGAAGAGCGACAAGACCATCATCCCGTCGACGCTTGGAACGGCAACAGGTACGACGGTGCCGCACGTGTATCGCTGGCGCGGGACGTATCCGCTGATCCTCCGCGTCAAGAATTCGAGCGGCCAGTCGGACACGGACACGACGACGGTGACAGTGAAGTAGAGTCGCGGGCCTGAAAGGCCCGAGCTACGGGGCGGCCCTCCTTCCGGGGGCCGCCTCCGCGCTTCGCGCTACGGCGCGGCAAGCCCCAACCAACCGTGTCTTACAGTTCCGTCGCCACCGACACGAGATCGTCGAGTATTTCCTCAAAAAGCCTCACTGGACGCGCAAATTCCTAATGTTTTGAAGCATTTCGAGGGCACCGCTCTTGCGCTTCGCATGGCCACCGAGGTGAATCCATGCGTCCTGTCCCGGGTGTCGGCGGTGCCGTCGTCCTTGTCCTGTGTCTCGCGTCCAGCGCGATGCCGCCAGTCAGCGGAGCAACGGCCCCTGTCATCCGCGTTGCGTCAGGCGGCAACCTGCAAGCGGCGCTGGATGCCGCGACGCCGGGCACCACGATCCTCCTTGCACCAGGCGCGACATTTCGCGGCAACTTCCTGCTGCGTGCGAAGTCGGGAACAGGCTTCATCACCGTGCAGACGGACGTTGCCGAGACCGGATCGTTTGCGCCGGGCGTGCGGCTGACGCCGTCCGCCGCAGCCTCGCTCGCGAAAATACAATCGCCGAACACCAGCTCTGCGTTGCGGACCGCAGCGGGTGCGCACCACTGGCGCTTGCAGTTGCTGCGGTTCGGACCGAACGACAGAGGCTACGGCGACATCATTGCCCTCGGAAACGGCGGGAGCTCGCAAAACAGCTTCAGCCTCGTCCCGTACGCGTTCGTGCTCGATCGGCTCTACATCTACGGCGATCCGCTGCAGGGCCAGAAGCGCGGCATCTCCTTGAACGCGCGTGACGTGACGATTACCAACTCCACGATCCGCGACATCAAGACCATCGGCCAGGACACGCAGGCGATTTGCGGCTGGAACGGGCCCGGCCCGTTCCACATCGAAAACAACTACCTGGAAGCGGCAGGCGAGAACTTTCTTCTGGGCGGAAGCGATCCGTCCATCAGCGGCCTTGTTCCGAGCAG
>JAICSD010000173.1 GCA_025937075.1 Vicinamibacteria bacterium
ACCGCGAAGCTCCCGCGCAGCAGCAACTGCTTCATCTGCCACTCGAACTCGCTGACGGGCCTCGAACGGCTCCCCCGCGGCGGCCACATGGTTGCCGCGCCGTACGTGAGCGCGAGCGAGTCCGCACATCCGCGCGAGGACGACGGATCTCCGCTCGTCAACGATCCAGTCGAGCCGCACGTGGGCCTCGACTTCAAGTACACGCCCAACGCGGACAATGCCGTCGACCTGGCCGTCAACCCCGATTTCTCCCAGGTCGAAGCCGACACGGCGCAGATCTCCGCGAACGAGCGCTTTGCGCTCTTCTATCCGGAGAAGCGGCCGTTCTTCCTCGAGGGAGCGGACCTGTTCCAGACGCCTATCCAGGCGGTCTATACGCGCACGATCACGTCGCCCGACTGGGGCGGCCGGATGACCGGCAAACAAGCCGGCATGCGTTATACGGTGCTCGTCGCCGAGGACAGCGGCGGCGGATCGGTGATCATTCCAGGCCCGAACGGCTCGAGCCTCGCCGACCAGGACTTCGGCTCCACGGACGTCGTGGCTCGCGTGAAGCGCGAGCACGGCCTGTCGTACGTCGGCATGCTCCTCACCGATCGCGAAGAGCATCGCAGCCAGGGTCCGGATCAGACCGACGGGACAACGGGCTACAACCGTGTGATCGGCCCCGATGCCCAGTGGCGGCCGTCAGGCAGCGATTTCCTCACCGGACAGCTTCTCTTCAGCGCCTCCCGTACGCCGAACCGTCCCGATCTCGCCGACGAGTGGACGGGACAGCACCTGAGCGGCCATGCGGCCGATCTCCACTGGGGACACAGCTCCACGCACGCCGATTGGGATGGAGAATACCGCGACATCGGCGACGGCTTCCGTGCCGACAGCGGCTTCGTGCCGCAGGTCGGGTATCGGCAGACGGTCGCCAGCGCCGGATGGACGGTGCGGCCCAAGGGGTTCGTCACGCGTCAACGGACGTTCATCGTGTTCGATCGCCAGGTCGATCGGGCCGGCGCGCTGATCAGCCGCACCGTGAATCCTGGCTTCGGCATGGACATCCCCTGGAGCGGCTTCGTGCAGCTGAATTACCTGGACGAGCGCGTCCGCGCATCGGACCGGGTGTTGGGGCGTCGCCAGTTCAAATTCTTCACCCGGTTCAGCCCGTCGCGCTGGCTCTCGCAGCTTCGCGCCGACGGCACGATCGGCGGTGAGATCGATTTCGACAACGCGCGTCCGGGCGAGGGCTCGTCGATCAATTTCGGTGCGACCTTGAATCCGACGCAGCACCTGGAGGTGGAGCTGCTCGAAGACGAACGGCGGCTCAACGTGAACGACCCCATGCTCGGAGCGGGACGGCTGTTCACCGCGCGCGTGTCACGAGTGCGCGGAACTTATACGTTCACGTCGCGAATGTTCGTCCGCGTGATCGGCCAATACGTGTCGACGATCCGCACCCCGGAGCTGTACATCGATCCCGTCGATCCGCACACCGCCAGCTTCAACGGATCGATCCTGTTCGCCTACAAACTGAACTGGCAGTCGGTGATGTTCCTGGGGTACGGCGACGATCGGGACCTGGTCTACGGCGCGACCCTGTCGCCTGTCGGACGGCAGTTCTTCGTGAAGCTCTCCTACGCCGTCCAGCGGTAACCGCCCGTTTCGCACCAATTCTCTTGACCGACCAAATTGGTCGGATATATCCTGAAGCGCGAAAACAAATGCCCGCCGGTGGTGAAGACACCGGCGGGCGAATCGAACGCAGGTCCGGACAGACCTTTTCACGCGCAGTGCGCCTGACGCGTCCGACCCCCGCATTCTACGGGGCGCAGACCGCCCGGCGCAAACAGAGACGGAGGTCTCGATGCCCGAGCGCCGGCGGGTGCGCCGTTTGTGTGCCTTTCCTCGATTGTCGCTTCTGCTCGCGCTCGCGTCCGCGCTGATCGCGTTCGTGCCCTCGTCGTCGCGCGCGGATCAGAGCGCGCCTCAGCAGACCGTTTCCTTCGCGATCGCGCCCGGTTCGCTCCAGGAGGCGCTGGCCGCGTTTTGCGCGGCCACGCACCTCACTGTCCGGGAGCCCTCCGGCATGCCGCTCCAAGGCCTCGGATCGCCTGGCGTGACCGGCACGTTCACGCCAGACGACGCGCTGCGTACGCTGCTGGCCGGGACGGGGTTGACGTTCGTGAAGGCGGCCGACGGCGCGTTCACGCTGCGGCTCGCGGCAGCGCCGCTCCGCGTCGAGGTGACCGCCGTTGCCGATCCGTACCGCGTCGAAGACTCCTCGACGGCGATGAGGGTGTCAACGCCGCTGCGGGATATTCCGCAGACGCTCACCATCGTGCCTCGGGCGCTGCTCGCGGATCAGGGTGCGCAGTCTGTCGCCGATGCGGTGCGGAACGTCCCAGGCGTGTCGGTTGCGCAAGGCGAGGGGAATCGCGACCAGGTCGTGCTGCGCGGCATCAGCACGTCCTCCGACTTCTTCGTGAACGGCGTGCGCGACGATCAGGAACGCTTCCGCGATTTGTACAACGTG
Source organism: Vicinamibacteria bacterium (assembly GCA_025937075.1). Next base: position 2,525 of record JAICSD010000173.1, read on the forward strand.
GAACGTGTCGAGGTGCTGCAAGGCCCCGCGGCGGTCCTGTTCGGGCGCGGCGGTGCCGGCGGCATCGTGAACATCGTCACGCGGCGCGCGCGCACGGGCGAAACATCGGACGTCGCGGTCGAAGCAGGCAGTTTCGGGCACAAACGGGCGACTGCCTTCTCCGCGGCGCCGGCCGGCGCGCGGGCGTCCCTTGCCGTCAGCGCGATGGCCGAACGCTCGGGCGGGTTCCGCGACGCGTATTTCCTGCATCGATACGCGGCAAACCCGACATTGTCCGTTCGTCTCGGCAGCGGTTCACTGCTGACCGCTGGGGTCGAATATTCGAGCGACTACCGCTTTGCCGATCGCGGGATCCCCTCGCGCGGCGGCCGTCCCGTCGGAGTCGATCGCTCGCAGGTGTTTGGATCGGAAACCCAGAATCGCGCGGAGGGCGGCGTGGGCAGCGGGTCCGTGGAGCTGGACCACGCGTTTCGCAGTGGCGCCAGCCTCCGCACTCGTCTCCTCGCAGGCCGATACGACAAGTACTACCAGAACGTCTATCCGGGCAGCGCCGTGAACGCGCAGGATACGCTTACGCTCTCGGCATACAACCATCGCATCGATCGACTGAACGTCTTCAGCCAGACCGAGCTCACGTACGACGCGCGCGCGCTCGGCGTCGATCATCGACTGCTTGCCGGCCTGGAACTGGGCCGACAGTCGCAGGATGAGGACCGGCACACGGCGTCGCCGATTCCGAACGTGCCGCTCGCGTCTACGATGCGCGATGCGGACTTCGTCTCGGCTCCATTGACCGCCGACCGCAAGGCCGACGCGGATATTGCCGGCGTGTTCCTGCAGGATCAGATGACGCTCACGCCGCGCTGGAAGGCCGTTGCAGGCGTCCGCGCGGATCGCTTCGCGGTCAGCGTCGACGATCGGCTGCCTGGTGCCCCGACGCTGGCGCGTGTCGATCGCGCGGTGAGCCCGCGCGCGGGCGTCATCTACGCGCCCGGCGCGCGGACGTCCGTGTATGCGAGCTACAGCTACACGTTCCTGCCGAGCGGGCAGACGCTCGGCCTCGCGGCCAACACGGCCCAGCTCGAACCGGAGAACGCGAAGAACTACGAGACGGGCGCACGCATCGACGTGACACGTGGACTGAGCGTGACCGCCGCGGTCTTCCGTCTCGATCGGAATCACGTGAGGACGACCGATCCGTTGGATCCGACCCGGCTCGTCATGACGGGACAGCAGCGCACGGAAGGGATTCTGCTGTCCGCGACCGGCCGCCTGACGCCGCGCCTGAGGATTCACGGCGGCTACGCGCACCTCGACGCCGAAGTGACGCGGACCACGCTGAGCGCGCCGGCAGGACGCCGCGTTGGCCTCGTGCCCGTGCATCAGGGCACGATCTGGGCCGCATGGGATCTTCCATGGCGTCTCGCCGTCGCCGGCGGCGTCGTCGCGCAGTCGCGCGCGTTCACCTCGCTCAGCAACGACGTGGTGCTCCCTGCCTTCGCACGGATTGATGCGGCGTTCTCGCGCCGCATGGGGCGCTACCGTGCCGCGCTGAACATGGAGAACCTGCTCAACGCGCGGTACTATCCGACCGCCAACGGCGACAACAACATCTCGCCCGGCGCACCGCGCAGCGTGCGCCTGACGCTCTCCGCCTCGTTCTGATCAGATCGCGCTTGTCGGAGCGCGCACCTTCCGTTGCGCGTTTCGGCAATACGGTTCAGCTCCGGCTCTGGACAACGCGCGCTCGAACGGGTAGTAATGGCGGGCGTAGATCCGTCGCAGGTGCGACGATCATGGCTGACTCCTGGCTCATCTCCTCTCCGGAGCGCGACGAGTTGCTCCGGTCCGTGCGCGATCGCGTTCTCGCGTTCATCGCAATCTGGCTCTTCGAGCCCGGCCCAAATCGCTTGATCTACGTCAGTCCGGCCTTCGAACGCCTCTGGGGGCGGCGCCTGCAGGCGCTGGACGACCCGGCTTACGAATGGGAGCGGAGCATCCATCCGGACGACCGCGAGCGCATCCTGAGGCTGCTGCGCGCGCGCGCCGAGTACGACGAGCAATACCGCATCATGCGCCCGGATGGAACGCTGCGATGGGTGCGCGATCACGCGTTTCCCTTGGAAGAGGCGTCGCTCGGCACGGCCCGGATGGGCGGCGTCGTCGAGGACATCACCGAGCGGCGCGATCTCGAGACGCAGGTCCGCCACGCGCAGAAGATCGACTCGATCGGCCACCTTGCGGGAGGGGTGGCGCACGATTTCAACAACCTGCTGACCGTCATCGCGGGGAACGCCGAGCTGCTCCTCAACGCGCAGGGGCCAGAAGACCTGCGGCATCTCGTGAGCGAGATCTCGCACGCATGCGAGCGCGGCGCATCGCTCACGCGCCAGCTCCTGGCCTTCAGCCGGCGGCAGATTCTCGATCCAAAAGTCCTCGACCTGAACGCGGTCGTCACGGACGCGGAAAAGCTGCTCGGGCGGCTCGTCGGCGACGAAGTCGCGCTGAGGACCGACCTCGGTTCGGATCTCTACGCCGTCCGGATGGACCCGGGATGCCTGACGCAGATCCTGATGAACCTCGCCGTCAACGCGCGCGACGCGATGCCCAACGGCGGTTCGCTGCTGATCGAAACGTGGAATGCGCATCAGGATGTGCCCGGCGCGACTGATCTCGATTCTGCCCGTCCCTCGAATTGGGTGGTGCTGTCGATTGCGGACACAGGCATCGGCATGCCGCCCGAGGTACGCGCGCGTGCGCTGGAGCCGTTCTTCACCACGAAGGGGCCCGGCAAGGGGACCGGCCTTGGCCTCTCGGTCGTCTACGGCATCGTCGAACAGAGCGGCGGCCATATCGAGATCCTGAGCGAGCCGGACCGCGGGACGAGAGTGAACGTCTACCTGCCGGCCATCGACGATGCGGGCATGGGGGCGCCGCTTGGCCACTCCGACACACGCCGCGGAAACGAAACGATTCTTCTCGTGGAGCAGGACGCGCACGTGCGAAAGCTCGCGGCCGGCGCGTTGCAGGCCAGCAACTACACCGTCCTCGTCGCGGAGAGTGGCGAGGACGCCCTGCGAATGGCGGCGGCGCACGTCGGCTCACTCCATCTGCTGATCACGGACATCGCGGAGCCGGCCAGGGCGTCCGGTCAGACGCTCGGCTTCTTGACGGCGCGGTTTCCCGAGATGCAGGTGCTCTATACGAGTGGATATCCTGCCGACGCTCTCCCGAAGGTGGGGCGCGGGACCGCGGTGCTCCGGAAGCCGTATACTCCCGTCACGCTGACGAGCAAAGTCAGGGACGTCCTCGATCGGCGGGACTGAGCCGGGCCCTGGCGGCATTCCACCAACTCTCGGTTTCAATCGATGTCCATCATGCGCACGTTCGTCCGTGTGTGCACGTCCGTTTCGCTTCTTGCGGGCGTACTGAGCGCCGCTCTCCTCGCATTACCCGTTCCGGCGGTTGAGCCGCCGCGATTCTTCCCCATGGCGGTCTGGTATGGCGGCGGAAAGGCGCGTGCGCCGATGCTCGAAGGGCATGCGCGCGAGAAGAAGGAGATCTGGCGGAAGGACATCCGTCAAATCAAGGCGCTCGGGTTCAACACGGTGCGCGCGTGGGTCGACTGGGCATCTGGGCAGCCGAAGGAGAGCGTCTACGACTTCGAAACGCTGGACGTGCTGCTGGAGCTTGCCGAGGAAGAGCATTTGAAGCTCGTGCTCCAGGTCTACATGGACTCGGCCCCGGCATGGATCGGGGAGAAGTATCCCGACTCGCTGTTCGTGTCCTCGAACGGACAGGCCGTACATCCGGAGTCATCGCCGGGGTACTGCCGCGATCACCCCGGCGTCCGCGCCGCGGACGATGCGTTCTATGCGGCGCTCGGGGCACGCGCGCGCCGCAGTTCCGCTTTTCTGGGATGGGATCTCTGGAGCGAACCGCACGTCATCAACTGGGCCACGCCGTCGAACATTCCGAATCCGGAGTTCTGTTTCTGCCCGTACACGATCCGCCGCTTTCGGGGCTGGCTGCAGAAGAAGTACGGCTCCCTCGACGCATTGAATGCGGCGTGGTACCGGCGCTTCAGCACGTGGGATCAGGTGGAGCCCAGCCGCCTGAGCACCATCCTTTCTTATACGGACTACATCGACTGGAAGGCGTTCATCGTGGACAAGCTGGGCGAGGACCTGCGCGATCGCTACGAGGCGGCGAAGGGCAGCGCGCCGGAGACGATCATCACGAGCCATGCCGCGGGCGTTGGCCTGTTCGCGTCGCCCCACCACTGGGAGGGGCAATCGGACGACTGGGTCATGGCGCGGCAGGTCGACTTCTACGGCACGTCCTTCTACCCGAAGCACTCCGCCTTCGTCGACCGCGACGTGCAGTGGCGCGCCGCGCTGCTCGATTTCACGCGTTCGTTCGGCTACGACGAAGGGCGCAAGGGATTCTGGGTGGGAGAGCTGCAGGGAGGCTTTGGAACGATCGCCCAGAACGTCAGTCCGACGGTCACGCCAGAGGATTTGAACGTCTGGACGTGGACGGCGCTGTCGCGCGGCGCGAAGGGGATCAACTACTACGCGTGGTACCCCATGAGCACCGGCTACGAATCCGGCGGCTTCGGCCTCAACGCGCTGGACGGCACGGTCACCGAACGCGCGAAAGTCGCCGGCTCAATCGCACGCGTCGTCGATCGCAACCAGCAGCTGTTCCTCGACGCGCGGCCTCCGCGCGCAGAGGTCGCGATCGTCTACAACCCGCTCGCGCACTTCGTCGGTGGACGCCAGCGCGCTGCGGCATACGGCGGACCGCAGGGAGAGGTCGTCGGCATCGAGCGCGACTCGCTCCTGGGCGTTCACCGCGCGCTCTTCGACCGCAACGTCCCGATCGATTACGTGCACATCGATCACCTGCAGCAGAACAAGCTCCAGCAGTACCGCCTCGTGATCTTTCCGTACCCGCTCATGATGCCGGAGGCGTCCGCGCAGGTCCTCCGCGACTACGTGCAAGCAGGCGGCACGCTCGTGGTCGAAGCGCGGCTCGCGTGGAACAACGAGCGCGGCCACGCATCCGATCGAATTCCCGGGATGGGCCTGTGGGAAGTGACCGGCTGCCGCGAATCCGCCGTAGAGACGGCGCCGAATGGCCGGACGATGCTTCGCTGGACGGGGAGCTCGATCCCCGGCGGCAATGTCGGCGATCGCATTCCGGCGCGCTGGTACAAAGAGACGCTCGAACCGCTGTCGCGTGACGCCCAGGTCGTAGCCGAGTACGAGGACGGCACGCCCGCCGCGATTGTGGCGACGTATGGCAAGGGCCGCGTGCTGACGCTGGGATCGTACGTGAGCGCGGCGTACCAATCCACGCCCACCCGCGAAGCGGAGCGGTTGTTCGGTGCCCTGCTCGGCTGGGCCGGCGTCACGCTGCCCATCGAGGTGACGGGTTCGCAGATCGAGGCGCGTCACCTCGAGGCGGGTCCCGACACACTGCTGTTTCTCTTCAATCACACCCGCGCGGCGGCCCGCTCCGAAGTGCTCCTGCACCGCGCCGCCGCGGCCGCAACGGATCTCGTCACGGGGGCGCCCGTGGCGCTCGCCGCCGATGCCGCGGGCGTGCGCGTGAGCGTCGATCTCGATCCGGGTGCCGTGCGCGTGCTGAAGCTGACCGCCCGCTGAGCGACGACGCGGATCTGCCTCAGCGCGAACACTGTCCGCATTCGCGCATCGAGCCGCTTTGTTAACCACCCACCGTCCTCGTGCGTCAGTACACGTGTCGAAGGACAAACGGAAAACGCATCTCGGACGTCTAACGTTTCGATACGTACACGATCGGAGGGCCAGTCATGATGCGTTCGACACTCATGTGGTCCCTGGCGTTCACCCTCACCGCGGCGTCCGCAACGGCCAAGCAGTTCGTCGTGCCGCACACCACGTGGCCCCAGCCGATCTATCGCACGAGCGCGCTCGCGGCGCGCGCGTTCATC
>JAICSD010000507.1 GCA_025937075.1 Vicinamibacteria bacterium
GGGATCCGCGACCAAGGAGCAGGCGCTCGAGAAGCTCTCCCACTTCACCGTGAAGATTGGCTACCCGGCGAAATGGCGCGACTACTCCGCCCTGACGCTCGTTCCTGGCGATCTCGTCGCTGATGCCGAGCGCGCGCGGCGATTCGAATGGGATTACCGGCGCCGCCGGATTGGCAACCCCGTCGACCGCACCGAGTGGGGCATGTATCCGCAGACGGTCAACGCCTACTACAATTCGACGAAGAACGAGATCGTCTTCCCCGCCGCCATTCTCCAGCCGCCCTTCTTCGATCCGGATGCGGACCCCGCCGTCAACTACGGCGGCATCGGCGGCGTCATCGGCCACGAGATCAGCCACGGGTTCGACGATCAGGGACGCAAGTCCGACGGCAGCGGACGTCTGCGGGACTGGTGGACGGCGGACGATGCGGCGAAGTTCGAGGCGCAGGCAACAAAGCTTGGGGCGCAGTACGAGGCGTACACGTTCCCTGAGCTCCCGGGCCTGCACATCAACGGGCGCGCCACCATGGGAGAGAACATCGGCGACCTCGGGGGCATTCTCATCGCGCTCGACGCGTATCATGCGTCGCTCGGGGGAGAGCCGGCCAAGGTCATCGATGGCTTCACGGGCGATCAGCGCGTGTTCCTGGGGTGGGGACAGGTGTGGCGGACGATGCAGCGCCCTGGTGCCCTGCGCCAGCAGTTGGTCAGCAATCCGCACTCGCCCGGCCAGATACGCGCGGTGGCGCCGCTCCGGAACGTGGACGCGTGGTACGAGGCCTGGAGCGTCAAGCCAGGCGAGAAGCTGTACATCGCGCCCGAAGATCGCGTGCGAATCTGGTAGGTGTGTTGATGGCGGCCCTAAAAGGGCCGCCCTAGGATCGTGGCGCGGTCCTTTCAGGGCCGCATCGGCGGCCTCAATCTTCCAGCACTTCCTCCAGCCTGCGGCTCGGACGCCGCAGGCCCACCCCGCGCTTCGACGAACGAATGAACTCCACGACGTAGGCCACCTCGTCGCAGCGTAGCGACGCGTCGCGTTCGATCTGCGCGAGCGCGCGGCTCGTGTTCGAGTGCAGAAGATAGCGGTAGGCGCGGCGCAGCTTCGCAATCGTGTCCTGCGAGAAGCCGCGGCGGATCAGGCCGATGGTGTTGATGCCGTAGATGCGCGCGCGGTTGCCCACCGTCTTCGCAAACGGCAGCGCGTCCTTGGTGACCACCGAGTAGCCGCCGATGAACGCGTACTTCCCCACGCGGCAGAACTGGTGCACGCCGGAGAATGCACCGATGTTCGCAAAGTCCTCGACGAGGACGTGACCGGCCAGCGTCGCGGCGTTGCCGAAAATGGTGTCGTTGCGCACGTGGCAATCGTGCGCGATGTGCGTGTAGGCCATCAGCAGGTTGCGGCTGCCGATGCTGGTCAGGCCCCCGCCGCCCGCGGTCCCGCGGTGGATCGTGACGAACTCACGGATGATGTTGCGGTCGCCGATGGCGACCCGCGTCCGCTCGCCCCCGAACTTCAAGTCCTGCGGCACGAGGCCGATCGACGCCATGGGGAAGATCTCGTTGGCGTCGCCGATCTCCGTCCACCCCTCGATGACGGTAGACGCGCCAATCCGGCAATTGCGCCCGATCCGCACGTGCTCGCCGATCGTGGCGAACGGCCCCACGATCGTTCCCGCGCCAATCTCGGCGCGCGGATGGACGATGGCGGTCGGGTGCACGACGGCTCGCGAGGGCCCCGCGCCCGCACGGACCCGCTCGACGCCCATCACGAGCTCCGCTTCCGCGACAACAGCCCCGTCGATCATGCGCGCGACCCCGCGCGTCCGCGCGATCGCGGAGCGGCGCGCCCCGACCGTCACTTCGAGCTCGAGGCGATCGCCGGGAACGACCGGAAGGCGGAACTTGGCGTTGTCGACGCCGCGCAGCCACACGCGGCCCGTCTCATGGCTGTCGGGCGCGTGCATGAGGAGGATGGTCGCGACCTGCGCGAGCGTCTCGATCATGAGGACGCCCGGCATCAGCGGCGCGCCCGGGAAGTGCCCCTGGAAGAAGTCCTCGTTCACCGTGACGTTCTTCACGGCAACGAGCCTGCGCCCCGGCTCGTGCTGCGTGACGACGTCGACGAGCGGCGACGGATACCTGTAGCAGAGACGCTCCAGGGCGTCAGGGATGTTAATCACCGACTAGTTCTTCACGGGCGGTGCAGCGGGTTTCGCGGTGCTGTCGAGGCGCTTGATCACCTCGTCGGAGATGTCGAGCCCCGGATCGTAGTACGCGACCCCGGAGTCGCCAATGCTGAACACGGCGTGCAGCCCCTTCTCCTCCGCGACGGCCTTCACGATCGGCAGCAGCTTCTGCTGGAACTCTCCCTGCAGATCGTTCTGCAGCTCGTTCATCTCCGCCTGCGCGTTCTGCTGCGAGAACTGGATGTCGCGCTGCAGCTTGTCGATGTCCTTCTCGAGCTGCCCGCGGGCGCTGTCGTTCATCACCGACGTGCCCTGATTGAGCTTCGTCTGGAGCGCCTGGAGCTGCTTCTGCTTGTCGTTGATCTCCGCGACCTTCTTGGAGTTCAGGTCCTGCAGCCTCTTCGATGCATCCCTGCCCACGGTAGAACCGGCGGCAATCGACTGGATGTTGATGAACGCGATCTTGGCGCCCTGCGGGAA
>JAICSD010000426.1 GCA_025937075.1 Vicinamibacteria bacterium
AGCCGAAGGCGCGGCGTGGCGTCTGTCGGTCCTGCCTACCGGTTCATGAGAGGATCGCGGGCCTGAAGGGCCCGCGCCACTTCTGTTCCGTTCCGGCGCAAACCATGATCCGGAACGGCGCATTCACCCTCAACTTCTTGCCGGACAACAACTAGGCCCAGGACACCGGCTCTGGCGCGCGCGTTCGTGTTCCGTTCCGGATCATGGGCGCCTCTGTCCCTCGAGCATGTTGCCGACTGCCGATCCGCTGTAACCGGCAGCGTCAGCACTACTTAGCCACTCTTCCAGATCCTCGGCACCAAGCTGGACCGGACGTTGCGATGTCCGGGGCGCGCGCTCCTGCGCCCTTTGGGAATCTTTCGACCATGAATCGACGGCTCCTCATCATCGTTGGTCTCGTCATCGCCTCGCTGGCCTCGTGGCCGGCGGCACCGCACGGCCAGCAGCTGCCGACGCTGTCCGGTGATCTCGTCCATCATCAGGCCGGAGATCCGGGCCACCACCGCGTCATCGTCCAGGCGGACGACCAGTCGATGCCGTTGCTGCGGGCGCGGCACGCGCGCGGGCTGCGCCGGCTTCTGTCGGGCGCCGCCGTGCTCGACGTGAGCGATGCGGAGCTCGAAGAGCTGCAGCGGGATGGATCCATCTCGCACATCTCCGGCGACCTGCCCGTCAACGCGGGCATGGCGGTCACGAATCAGGTGACGGCCGCGACCGAGGTGTGGCAGGGCACGAGCGGTGGGCTGCTCGGCCTGTTCTCGACCCCGGGCTACATGGGCCGCGGCGTGGGCGTCGCGATCCTCGACTCGGGCATTGCGCCCCACACGGCGCTCGATACGCGTGTGATTGCACACGTGAATCTGGTCTCGGGCGAGGCGACCTACTCGGATCTCTTCGGCCACGGCACGCACATCGCCGGCATCGTCGGCGGCAACACGACGGCGGCGTCCCGCGTCACGACAACCTATGCGGGCGGCAGCGCGCCGGCGGTGTCGCTGATCGATGTCCGGGTGCTCGGCGCGAACGGCGTCGGCCTCACGAGCGACGTCATCGCGGGCATCGACTGGGCGATCGCGAATCGGAAGAAGTACAACATCCGGATCATCAACCTGTCGCTGGGGCATCCGGTGACCGAGCCGTCGACGACGGATCCGCTGTGCCAGGCGGTGGCGCGTGCGGTGAGCGCCGGCATCGCGGTGTTCGCCTCGGCCGGCAACTACGGGACGACCGCGGCCGGCGCGCCCGTGCTCGGCGGCATCACGTCGCCTGGTAACTCGCCGCTTGCGATCACCGTCGGCGCGACCGATACCTTCGGGACGCTGAGCACCTCGGACGACCGCGTCGCGCCGTACAGCTCGCGCGGTCCGACGGAGTACGAGTTCGTCGTCAAGCCGGACGTCGCCGCGCCTGGCACGCGGATCGTGTCGCTCGAGTCCGCAGGCAGCTATCTCTCCACGACGTACCCGCAGTGGCACATCGCGGGCAGCGGCAAGAACGCATACATGCGCCTGAGCGGCAGCAGCATGGCCACGGCGGTCGTCAGCGGTGGCGCCGCGTTGCTGCTGAACGCCTATCCCTCGCTCACGCCGGCGCAGTTGAAGGTTGCGCTGCAGATGGGCGCGCGCTACATGCCGGATGGCGGATTGATCGCTGCGGGCGCCGGCAGCGTGAACTTCGAACAGTCGATGAAGATCGCGAAACAGGGACTGATCCCGTCACTGTTGAATACCGTCACGAGCGTGCTCGGCCTGTCGAGCGGCGCGGCGTTCCGCGATCAAGGCACGCTCATCGATGGCATCTACAACCGGTCCGGACTGCGGCTCCTCGGGATCCTCGACCTGAGCGGATTGCTGGGGGACGGCGGCGAATGGGGCGTCCTCAACCTGCTCGGGCTGGGGAACCCGCTCGGCTACACGCCGGCCAACCGTCTCGTGTGGGGCCAGGTGTCCGACTGGAGCAGCAGCTACTTCGTCGTGTGGGGCAGCACGATTCAGTCGCCGACCGGCGAGTTCGTCGTGTGGGGCAGCAATGACTACACCGATCCGAACTTCGTCGTGTGGGGCTCGTCGATCGTGAACGATGGGCACTAAGCACGATCCCGGTTCGCAGGGCACGAAAGGGCGGCTCCCCCGGGCCGCCCCGCCCTTCATTACGCTCGTCGGCGCCGCTGGCGCGGTGGTCACGCTCCGCGCCGCGGCCGTGCTCTGGGCCTCGAGCCTGCCGCCGGCATGGCTCCTGTTCGCGATCCTCACCGTCGCCAGCGCCAGCTTCACGCTCAAGATTCCGTCGATCGACTCGCGTCTCGCGGTCTCCGAGATCTTCGCGTTCACGTCGATCCTGCTGTTCGGTCCGGAAGCCGGTACCCTGACGCTGGCGTCGGTCGGCATCCTGCTGTCGATCCAGTGGCGCTTCGGTCTCCAGAAGACGCTCTTCAACTTCGGCAACCTGGGGATTTCCGGGTGGGTCTCCGGCCTGGTGTTCTTCGCCGTGTCGAGCAGCGGACCGCTCTATGCCACCAGTGGCCACTACACGCAGCAGATCTTCCCGCTCGCGCTGATGACGCTGGCCTACTACGTGTGCAACAGCGGACTGACGGCGATGGCGATAGCGGGAGAATCGGATCAGCATCCGGTGCAGGTGTGGCGCTCGCACTTCCTGTCGCTCGCGCCGAGCTATCTCGCCGGCGCCTCGCTGTCGCTGCTGCTGGTGGTCGCGATGCGAGAAGTGCAGTTCACCGCAATCGCGCTCATCCTGCCGCTCCTGCTGATCTCGTACCTGACGTTTCGATCCTCGTTCGGCCGCCTCGAGGACTCGAAGCAGCACGTGATCACGTTGAACCGTCTGCTGCTCTCGACGGTCGAAACGCTCGCCACGGCCATCGACGCGAAGGACGAGGTCACGCACGATCACGTGCGCCGCGTGCAGCTGGGGACGCGCGGCCGCGCGCGTGAGCAGGGCGTCACGGATCCCGAGATGCTGAAGGCGCTCGAGGCGGCAGCGCTGCTGCACGATACCGGCAAGATCGCGGTACCCGAGCACATCCTGAACAAACCTGGCAAGCTCACGGCCGCAGAATTCGAGAAGATGAAGCTGCACGCGCCGATTGGTGCGGAGATCCTGTCGTCGATCGAGTTCCCGTATCCGGTCGTGCCGATCGTCCGGCATCATCACGAGAACTGGGACGGCACCGGGTATCCCGACGGGCTGAAAGGATCCGGGATTCCCCTCGGCGCGCGCATCCTCTCCGTCGTCGACTGCTTCGACGCGCTCACGTCGGATCGTCCGTACCGCAGGCGCATGACGGACGAGCAGGCGCTCCGGATCATCACGGAGCGGCGCGGCACGATGTACGACCCGCTGGTCGTCGACCGGTTCGTCGCGTCGTACAAGGCGATCATGCCGGCGCCCGAGACGGCACCGCATCCGGTGGCGCGCGTCATCGGCGACGCACGCGCGCAGGAACGGCAGGAGCGGCTCGCGAATGCCGCCGACGTTCCGGCCGGCAGAGGCGTCACGGATGGCTTGCTGGCCGTAGCGAGCCTGTCGCGCGCGATGAACGGGCAGGCGGGCGTTGCGGATATCGGCGCGCTCCTGTGGATGGTCGTTCGCCAGGTGCTCCCATGCGAGGCGATCGCGATCTTCCTGCCGGACGAGAGCACCGATCGGATCGCGATCCGGTTCGCTGCCGGCCCGCCCGCGCAGGCGCTGCGGGACATCAGCCGGCCGCGCGGGACCGGAATCGCGGGATGGGTGGCCGTCAATCGGCGCGCGGCCTTGAATGCCGATCCGACGCTCGATCTCGGCCTTCGCGCGGCGGAGCTGAGGCCTGCGCTTCGTTCGTGCCTGGCCTTACCGCTGATCGATGGGGAAGCGCTGATCGCCGTCCTCGCGCTCTATCGCGAGCGCGCGAACGGATTCTCCGAGGACGACCTCCGCCTGATGGAGC
>JAICSD010000345.1 GCA_025937075.1 Vicinamibacteria bacterium
CCATGTCCGAATAGCTGCGCGTCTCGCCGAACGGGATGTCGCAGAGCGCGCGCCACGCCGCGACCTGAAATTCCGACCCGCGCAGGTTCAGCGGGATCTCGAACCGCTGGCGGCGTCCCTCGAAGTACTCGCGCAGCTCGGATTGCGTCTGCGCGAGGACCGGATGTTCGCCGGGCACCACCGCCACCTTCAACGAGCGCCGAATTTCCTTCAGCTCCGACTCGAGCGCGCGGCGGTCGACGAACTCCAGCAACTCCAGTCCGCGATCCCCGCCAATCGCCAGCATCGGGCCGAGCGGCGTCTCGAGCCATGCCGCCACGAGCATCGGCGTATTCCGCGCATGCGCCGGGGTATCGCCGAACACGCGCGCGAAGGCGTCGCGGAAGCCGCTGTCGGACTCGAACCCTGCGTCGAGCGCCGCGTCGAGCGTCCGGCTGCCGCCGTGCAGCGCCTTCATGGCCGTCCCCAGACGGCAGGCGCGCTGGTATGCCTGGAATGTCATCCCGAACTTGCGGTTGAACGTGCGCCTGACGTGCACGGGGTCGAGACCGCGCTGGCGCAGATCCTCGTCGCGCAGGCGGCCGTCCGCATGGGCTCGAATGTCCTGCAGGAGCGGCGCGAGCCAGTTCGGATCCGACGGGCTCGCCCCCATGGGGTCACACAGCTGGCACGGACGGTAGCCGCGGTGCAGAGCGGCCTGAATCGTCGCGGCGAACTCCACGTTCTCGGGACGCGGCTTCTTCGCGTGGCACGTAGGCCGGCAGAAGATGCCCGTCGTTCTCACGCACGCGAAGAAGAGCCCTTCGAAGGTGGCGTCGCGCTCGACGAGCGCGCGGTACATCTCGTCGGTGGGAGGAAGAAGCATCATGTGAAAAGAATACGGCTGCGAGCACTTCCCGCGCCACCGCGAACTGAACGGGAAATTCCGGCCGTACGATCGCTCGAGTCTGTCATGAATAATTATAACGTTGACGGATATACTGTGACTCGCTACAGTGCCTCGCATGTCCGATCCCAGGCCCGAATCCCTGCTGCCGCTTCCGACGGCCGTGTTCCACATCCTCATCGCGCTCGCAGATCGCGACCGCCACGGTTATTCGATCATGCGAGATGTCGCGGCTCGGACGGACGGCAAGGTGCGGTTGAGCGCCGGAACGCTCTACAGTTCGATCCGGCGCATGCTGGAGCAGGGCCTGATCGAGGAGCTGACCAGGAGCCCTGAGCCGTCGAACACCGACGAACGACGACGGTACTACCGTCTGACGAGATTCGGCCGCCGCGTTGCGGCGGCAGAAGTGGCGAGGATGAACGCGCTCCTGCACCAGGCCCGCGCGACAGGACTGGTCACGGACGGATGAAACCCGCCACTGCGGTCTATCGCGCGCTGCTCTATTGCTATCCGGCGGCATTCCCCGACGAGTACGGGGATCAGATGCTGCTGGCATTCGCCGAGCAGCTCCGCGACGCGCGGCAACTGGGCCGCGTCAATACGGCCGGACTCTGGGTGCAGGCGGCGGCGGACGTGGTCGCGGTCGCCCCGAGAAAGCACTGGCACGTGCTGATGCAGGACCTGCGCTACGCGCGGCGTTCGCTTGCCGCCAAACCTGGTTTCACCATCGTCGCGCTGCTCTCGCTGGCGCTGGGCATCGGCGCCAACACAGCGATTTTCAGCGTCTGGCATGGCATCCTGCGCGCACCGCGAACCTTCTCCTTGCGCGCGGCGCCGCGCGCCGAACCGAGATTGCTGTCCGCCTGTCGCTGGGCGCAAACCGCGGACGGCTCGTGCGCCAGCTCGTGACGGAGAGCCTCGCGCTTGCGATCGTCGGCGGTGCGGCGGGCATCGCGCTGGCGAGCGTCTTCCACGGCGCGCTCGTGCGGATGATTGCGCAATCCGATCCGCGATTTGATCTGAGCTTCGGGCTGAACCGCGAGGTGTTCGCGTTCGCGGCGGCTGCGACCCTTGCGGCCGTCGCGCTGTTCGGTGTGCTGCCTGCCTGGCAGGTCACGCGGACGGATGCTTCCGCGGCGCTCAACGAGCAGCGTCGCACGACGAGCGGCTCACGCCATCAGACGCGTTCGGGGCAGGTGCTGGTGAGCCTGCAGCTGGCGCTCTCGCTTCCCTTGCTCGTTGGCGCCGGGCTCCTGGCGCGTACGGTGTTCAACCTGCAACGCGCGGACATCGGATTTCCCGCCGACCGGCTCCTCCTCGTGCGCGTTGATCTGGGTGAGGCGATCCCCGATCCGGCACGGCGTGACGGCGCGCGCCGCGCTCTCCTCGACGAGATCCGCCGGCTGCCCGGCGTGCGCGCGGCGACGTTTTCGCAGCTTGGCGTGTTCAGCGGCGGAGAGTCCTCCGCCGCCGTTCAAGTCGAAGGTTATGTCCCGAAAACCGACCGGGATCGTCCGTCAGCGCGGGATATGGTCGGGCCGAATTACTTCACGACGCTGGGCGTCCCTGTGATCGCAGGACGGGAGATCCTGGAAAAAGATCGTCAGGATGCGCCGCGTGTCTGCGTCATCAACGAAGCCCTCGCGAGACGCTTCTTCGAGCATCGAAATCCCATCGGCATGCATCTGACGTCGGAGGACGAAGAGGGGCGAATGAGGTGCGAGGTCGTCGGTGTGGCACGAAACGCCCGCACACAAGCGCTTCGGGGCGACATCGTGCCGCGTTACTTCCTCGCGGCCGCGCAACCGCCCAGTGTCGCAGACAGCCCGACGTTCCTCATCCGTCCGTCGAGCGATTCCGCCGCGATCATGGCTGCCGTGCGCGAAACGATCCGGCGCGCCGCCGGTCCGCCGCGGATCGTGTCCGCTTCCTCTCTCGACGAAGAGATGCGTCCCCTGATCGCGCAGGACCGCGGGACCGCGCAGCTTGCAGTGGTCTTCGCGTCTGTCGCGCTGGCGCTCGGCGCCATCGGATTGTACGGCGTGCTCTCGTACGGCGTTGCTCGCCGGACGGGCGAGATCGCGATCCGGATCGCGCTCGGCGCCAGGCCAACGCGCGTCGTCGCGGTGATCCTGCGCGAGACGGTTGCATTGGTATTGGTCGGTCTGGCGCTCGGAGGAGCGCTGAGCGACGTCGCGTCCAGGCTGACCGAAAACCGTCTGTACGGCGTGGCCCCGCACGATCCTGCCACGATCGCTTTCGCCGCCGGCCTCTTGCTCAGCGCCGCGCTCGCCGCGGCGTACATTCCCGCGCGGCGGGCCTCCCGGCTCGATCCTATCGCCGCGCTCCGGCAGGGCTGAACGCGACGTCCGCCTGAAGGCGGAAGCCACGAACGCATGGCCACGAATGCATCTCAGCGCTGATCGAGCGGGACGAAGGTCTGCGGGTACTCCGGGCCGATGTAGTCCGTGCGCGGACGAATCAGCCGGTTGTTCGCGTACTGCTCGAGGCAGTGCGCCGTCCACCCCGAAATCCGGCTGACGGCGAAGATCGGCGTGAACAGATCGATGGGGATCCCGAGCGTGTAGTACGTCGACGCCGAGTAGAAATCGACGTTCGGGTAGAGCTTCTTCTCGCTCGTGACGAGCCGCTCGATGCGCTGCGACATCTCGAACCAGCGCGTGTTGCCCGCGCGCTCGCCGAGCTCTTTCGACATGCGGCGAAGGTGCGTCGCGCGCGGATCTTCGGTCCGGTACACGCGATGACCGAAACCGGGAATCTTCACCTTTCGGGCGAGGCGTGCGCGGATCGCCTCATCGATCCGTTCCGGCGACGCGTCCTGGCCGATGTCGATCAACAACCGCATGACGTCGGCATTCGCGCCGCCGTGCAGCGGGCCTTTGAGCGTCCCGATGGCCCCGACAATCGCCGAATAGATGTCGGTCAGCGTCGCGGCCGCGACACGCGCGACAAACGTCGACGCGTTCAGCTCGTGATCCGCGTGCAGCACGAGCGCCACGTCGAACGCTCGCGCCGCCAGCGACGTCGGACGCTGACCCGTGAGCATGTACAGGAAATTCGCGGCGTGGCTGAGCGCAGGATCCGGCTGAATCGGGCCGCCCCCTGCCTGCACGCGTCCATAGGTCGCGACGATGCTGCTGATCTGCGCGGTGACGCGGACGGCCTTGCGGAAGTTCGCCTGCGAGGAATTGTCGCCGGCTTCGGGATCGTACTGCCCCAGCGCCGACGTCAGCGTCCGCAGCATGTCCATCCCGTCGGAGGCCGGCAGCTGCTTCATCAGCCGCAGAATCGGTTCGCTCACCGGGCGCGCGGCGGCGAGCTGCGACTGCAGGTCCCCGAGCTCCGCGCGGTTCGGGAGGCGCCCGTGCCACAGCAGATAACAGACCTCCTCGAACGAGGCGCCGCGCGCGAGATCGTGAATGTCGTAGCCGTAATAGGCAAGCACACCGCGCTGCCCGTCCAGATAACAGATGGACGAGGAGGCGGCGACGACGTCTTCAAGACCTGCTTTGGAGGACTTGGCTTCGACCGGCATGCCTTGATGATATCAAGCCGGCTACTTGGCGATCTCCGGAGCCATCTCCCCTTCACCCGTGAACTGCTGGAAGATGGACAGGAGCCCGGTGTAGAGAAAGCCGACCTGAAAGAGCATCAGGAACGGCACCGTGCCGTAAATCTGGTTCATCAGGGCGTAAAACACGGTGCCGGTGAAATACAGGCCGAGCGCCAGCTCGATGATCGGCTGGACACCCACCGACTGGTGGTACTTCTTCCCGACCCATTCGTCGCTGTCCCGCTCGATCCCGTACTTCGGCGTGCGCGCGAACTCGCTCTGCTTGCCGAAGATCGCTTCGAGGACGGCGCGCGAGTTGTTGACGCAGAGACCGATGCCGATCGACATCAGGAACGGCAGGTATTTCAAGCGCGAACGCCAGTCGCTGTACAGCTCCCGCTGCGACACGATGTAGAAATTGGCCACTGACGCCGTGGCCGCGAAGAACAGCGGCACGTCGATGAGCAGCATCTCGTACCAGCCCATGTTGTAGCGGATGACCATCGACGGGGCCATCAACACCGACAGCACGCACATCAGCGGGTAGTTGAAGTTGGCGGTGAGGTGGAAGAACGCTTCCGCCTTGACGCCGAACGGCAGGTCCGAGCGCAGGATGCGCGGCAGCAGCTTGCGGCAGGTCTGGATCGACCCC
>JAICSD010000342.1 GCA_025937075.1 Vicinamibacteria bacterium
CACCCCTCTTGCTGAAGGCGCAGGAGAGAGGCGTAGACGGTGCCTTCGTTCAATCGGAGCACGTCCTCGCTCAACTGTTCGATCCGGCGGGCGATCCCGTATCCGTGCAGCGGGCCCAGCGCGTCCAGCGCTTTCAGTACCATGAGGTCGAGCGTCCCCTGGAGCACCTCTGAGCGATCCTTTGGCCTGGCCATAGGAACGCATCCTAGCACGCTCCGTTGGGATTGCCAAAGGAGAACCGATGGAGACCTTGGACTTGGGGGGTCGTCGTGATGCGGCCGTTTGCGGAAGGCGGGATCCTGCCCCCTGCTCCGAGCGACGAACAGCTCGAGCCGCTCGCGCCATTCGCCGTACGGACGTGGCCTGAGGCGCTGCTCGAGTGGATCCTGAGTGACGTCCGCTGCCACGTGGCGCCGCAACGTCGAAGCCCGAACGGATGAGCGAGAACGAGGAGACGGAACTTTGATCGGCGCATCGCCGTTCTATTCGTAGTGACCCAGAGCTGCACGGAATCGCACGTGCGGGTTGACGCCGAGCCGCTGCGCGGCTAAGGTGCACTCCCCGGCGATCGTCAGCTCAGTTTCCATGGCTCCCCACACGGACGCTCCTTCAGACGCATCGGCACCACGCCGATCCGCGCGCGACATCGTGGACGCGGTGCTCGACAACATGCGGCAGAACCTCGAGCCGCTGAAGTATTCGACGCTCGCACCGAGCCGCTACCTCGTTTACCTCCACCCCTCCGAGTTTCGCCGGTTGGAAGGCGTCCTGCGGCGCGTGCGCCTCGAGACGATTCGGGCGCTCACGGCGGAGCTCGAGACGATCAACCGGCGCGCGCGCAGGTTCGGGCGCGTGCGGGCGCTACTGGGGCAGCAGGATGCGCCCGTGGAAGTAGCGGAGAGCGAGTGGCAGATCGAGTTCCTGCCGGACCCGGACGGCGAGCTCGCGGAAGGCGACATCCTCGTCGATTCCGAGCTGATGCTCCCGCCGCAGCCGGAACTGGGATCGGGAGAGCGCACGCGCCGGATTACCACCGGCATCGTCGGCAACCGCGCCACCCGTCAGGAAGAGACGCTCAGATCCGCTACTGTAGAATCCGCTGTCGTGCACGCGCGCATCTCGTATGCGGACGACGAAGGGCCGCATACGTTCGAGATGGTGAAGGACTCAATCGCGATCGGGCGAGGGGGCGTGACGTATCGCGTCGATCTGCGGGTCAGAAGTGCGGTCGATGTTTCTCGCGAGCACGCGCGCATCCGGCGCGATCCTGCGGCCGGGCGCTACTTCCTGATCGATCTCAGCACGCTGGGTACGACGGTGAACGGCGAGCGCGCCCCGCGAGGCTTCGACGAAGACAACGGATCGAAGCGCGAGAACGGCGTCGAGACCGCGTTGCCGGATGGCGCCCGGATCGGCCTCGCCGACCTGGTGTATCTCGATTTCCGCATCGCTGACCGTCCATGACCTGGCTCCTGCTGATGCGCACCGGCGTTCTTCTGGCGCTCGCGGCAACCGCCGCGGTCATCGTCTGGACCGCGGTCACCGGACGAGGGTAAGCAGGCCGCCGTGCGTACGCTCACAACCCTGAATGCCGCCGGCGCCAGCGATCCGGGTCTCCAGCGGCGCCACAACGAGGATCGCTGGCACTGCGACGAGCAGCGCGGCATCTTCGTCGTGGTCGATGGTGTGGGCGGGCAGGCCGCGGGCGAGAAGGCCGCCGACACGGCCATCGCCTGCGTGCGCGGCAGGCTCGAGCGTCAGACCGGTCGGCCGGAAGATCGCGTTCGCGAAGCAATCGCCGATGCGAACGACGAAGTCTATCGGCTCGCATCCATGCGTCCCGAGTGGAAGGGGATGGCGTGCGTCCTGACGGTCGCGGTCGTCGACAACGGCGACGTCGTGGTCGGCCACGTCGGGGACACGCGGCTTTACCGGATGCGCGGGGGGCGGCTGGAGAAGATCACGCGCGATCATTCGCCCGTCGGCGAGCGTGAGGACGCCCAGGAGATCTCCGAGCTCGCGGCCATGCACCACCCGCGGCGCAACGAAGTGTTTCGCGACGTCGGGTCCGATCCGCATCATCCCGACGATCCTGAGTTCATCGACGTCGCGCGCGTGCCGTTTCCGCGCGATGCCGCGCTCCTCCTTTGCAGCGACGGCCTCACGGACGCCGTCGACTCGGCCGCGATCACCAGAATCATCGAGACCTTCGCCGGGCGGCCGCGCGAGGTCGTCCGCGAGCTGATCGATGCGGCGAACGATGCCGGCGGCAAGGACAACGTCACCGCCGTGTACGTGGAAGGCGAGCAATTCGCGGGAGGACGGGGCGCGTGGCCCGAACCCGTCCTCGAACCGCGCGTGCAGATTCAGCCGACTCCAGAGCGCCAGAAGTCCGCGGCGCTTGTGCCGACGGCACCGCAGCCAATGCCCTCAACGTTGGCACGACGGTGGGTGCGGGCGCTGCTCGTCCTGTTGATCCTTGGCGTCGTGTTCACCGGCCTGGCGTTCGGGACGCGATTCGGTCAATGGATCGCGAGCGTGCCTGGATTGGCAGGCGCCACCCACGTGCTGGCTGGCCTGAAAGGTTGGCGGGGGGGCGCAGCGGGACCCTCCCAGATCACGGTTGGGCCAGGCCAATCGATTGCCGACGCGCTTGCCGACGCGCCGCCGGGAACGGAGATTCGCGTCGAACCTGGGGAATACCGCGAGGCGTTGACGCTCCGCCCTGGCGTGCGGCTGATCAGCAGCGTGCCGCGCCAGGCAGTGCTGCGACTGTCGGGCAGCGCGTCGGACAACCAAGCGGCTGTCACGATCAATCGGATGTCCGGTGCGGCGTTCGTCGGCTTCCGGATCCTTGGGGACGCCGCGACGCCGATGGGAACGGGCATCTACGTGAATCGCGCCGATGCCACGATCATCGACGTCGAGATCTCCGGCGCGAAGAATGCGGGGATCGAGTTCGATGCCGGGTCAACGGGCCTCCTCCTCGGCAGCGATCTGATCGACAACTTCGGCTCCGCGCTCGTAGCCCGTGCGGGAGCCGCTCCCCGAATCAGCCACAACCGATTCGCGCGCAACGCGACAGCGGAGGGACCCGTCGTGCCGATCGTGATCGATCCGGCTGCGGCCGCACGCTTCGACGCGAACGTGTTCGACGGCATCCGTCCTGATGCCTTTCCACGGCTGAAGGACGGCAACCTGTTCGTACCGCCGCCGGCGCCGGTGCCTCAACCCGCACGAAGAGGTCGGAAGTGACCACGATCTTCCAGCAGGTCGGGCGATATGCGATTCAGCGCGAGCTCGGCCGCGGCGGGATGGCGACCGTGTTCCTCGCGACTGACGCCGAGACGGGCATCGACATCGCGCTGAAGCAGGTCGCGGTCGGGTTCGATCACGACGGCCACGAGATCCTCGAGGCGGAGCAATGGGGCGCTGAGCTGCAGGCGCACTTCTCGCAAATGTGCGACGCGGTGCCGAAGGTCTACAACTCGTGGCTCGACGGCGATTACTTCTACATCGCCATGGAGTATGTCGACGGGATCAACCTGTCGGAGCTGCTCGCGAAGCCACTGCCGCGCGATCGCGCGGTGCAGATTGCAATCGAGCTCTGCCGCTTCCTCGAAGCGGCGCATGCGTTCACGGCGACCATTGGCGGGCGAACGCTCACGTCGCTGCACCACAGCGATCTCAAGCCGCGAAACGTACGCATCACGCCGTCAGGTCATGTGAAGGTGCTCGATTTCGGCATTGCGAAAGCGCTGTCGCTCAGCCGCAAGGTCACGCGCAACGACTTCGGCAGCGTGCCGTACCTGTCGCCGGAGCGGCTGGAGTCGAACGACATCGATGCGTATTCGGATTTGTGGGCGCTCGGCGTGGTCTTCTACGAGATGCTGCAAGGGCGGCAGCCGTTCGTCGCGAGCGACACGCGTCAGCTCGAGCGGCGGATTCTTTCGCGCGTCCAGCCGGCGCCGATCTCGGAGGGGTGTCCCGCCGGACTCCAGGCGATTGCCGCGAAGCTGCTCGCGGCGCGGATTGAGGGTCGTTACGCGAGCGCGGCAGCCATTCGCGAGGATCTCGAGCAATTTCAACGCGGCGAGCGGACGACGGCAGAAGAGCAGGGTTGGCCGCGGCCCGTTGACGAAGCGCCGACCGCGCTGACGCCGCGCACGCACCCGCCCACGCTCACGCCCCACGCACCCGCACCCGCGCTCGAGGACGAGCGCACGCGTCGGACCACCAGGCCGGCGGCTCAACCTGCCGCGACTGTCGCTCAACCGCCGAATGTTCGGGTAGAACCGGCGAAGGACGCCTCCGTCACGCGTCTCCGCCGCCGACGGCTGCTGAAGAGAGCGCTGCAGATCGCGGCCGTGCTGTTCGTCCTCAACGAGATCGCGGTGGGTTCGTCCGCCAGTCAGCTGGCGCGAGCGATTCCCGCGCGCCAGTTGCCGGAACTGGACGAGACGTGGCACCAGTACGATCGCATTCGAAATCGATCGTATCTGCACTTCGGGACGCTCGGACTGCGGCGGGCGATCGTCGGGCGCACGATGGAGTTGAACGAGCGCGTGATTGCGAATTACCGCAACGGGCTGCCGTCGCTTCGTGAAGCACAGTGGCTCGCAATCCAGGCGGCCGACGCTCGTGCGCTCGAAGAGGATTCGGACAATCGCCAGCTCAAAGGGGCCGCACGGCTCTGCGACGGGCATCTGCATCGCATTGCCGGTGACGCACGGCAGGCGAAACACGATCCCGCGGGGGCACGCCGCGAATACATGGAAGCCGTGACCGCGTTCCGCGAAGCAGCGGAGCTGCGCCCGAACTGGCCCGATCCGTTCCTGGGCCTGATGCGCACGTTCATCTACGGCCTCGACGATCTCGAGCGCGGCGAGGATGCCCTGCGGCAGGCGGAGCGATTCGGCTACTCGCCCGGCAGCCGTGAGGTCGCACAGCTCGCAGATGGATATCGCGCGCGCGGTGAACGGCTCGTGCGGTACGCCCGCGTGCTGCGCGGATTGCCGCAGGAACAGCCGTCGCTCGAGAAGGCGGCGGACGCCTTCCGCCACGCAATCGAGCTGTATGCGAAGGTGACCGATTTCGCCCAGGGGGCGGAAAACATCCG
>JAICSD010000481.1 GCA_025937075.1 Vicinamibacteria bacterium
CATCGCCGTGCCGAAGATCCCGCGCGCCGCGATGCTCGCCTGCAGCAGATCGGTCTCGAACCACTCGCCTACGAGGTCTGCGACCGCCATCGGCCCCCAGCGCAGCAGCGTGAAGGCGTCCTTCTTGCCGAGGGCGCGAAAGCTGCGTCCCGTCCGGAGGAGCGCCCACAGATCCGACGCGGACGGCGCGTCGATCGACGGCGGGGTCAGCTGGAGCAGGCCGTCGAGAAACGATCCGAGACGTCCGAGCAGCGCGCAGAAGGCAGGATACTTTTCGGCATCGGTTGGCGAGAGCGCGCGAATCGCTTCGCTCGTGCGCGCCGTCTCGGTGGAGAAGATCAGCGCGCGCCCGTCAGGAGCGAGCGCAACGAGCCGCGGATCGGGCTCGACGAACCGCACCCCGCGGCGCTCGAGATGCATGTCGCGGACGATCGCGGGCCGGAGAGGCCCGAGCGTGTGCGCGAGCGTTGCGGTCCGAAATCCGGGCCGCAGCTCCTCCGTAATCGCGCACCCGCCGACGACAGGGCGTCGCTCCAGCACGAGCGGCTTCCGTCCACCCTTCGCGAGATAGAAGGCCGCCACGAGGGCATTGTGCCCGCCGCCGATGATGATCGTGTCCATCATCGCCCGCCTTCTTTGATCATGCGTAGCGCCGCGTTGCGGCCTGGCGCTCCCATGATCCCGCCGCCCGGATGCGTCGCCGAGCCGCACAGATACAGGTTGCGAATCGGCGTGGCGTAGCGTGCCCATCCAGGCGCGGGCCGAAGGAAGAAGAGCTGCTCGAGCGTCAGCTCGCCCTGGAAGATGTTGCCTTCCGTGAGTCCCCACTCGCGCTCGAGGTCCAGCGGCGTGACCACCTGGCGGTGCAGGATGATGCTTTTCAGGTTCGGCGCGTACTCCGACACCGTGTTGACGACCGTGTCGCCGAACGCCTCGCGCTGCTCGTCCCACGTGCCGTCCTTCAGGTGGTACGGCGCGTACTGCACGAAACAGGACATCACGTGCTTTCCTGGCGGAGCGACCGAGGGGTCGGTGAGGCTCGGGATCACGATGTCGATGTACGGCCGACGCGAATAGTGCCCGTACTTCGCGTCATCGTACGCGCGCTCCATGTACTCGATGCTCGGCGAGATTGAAATCGCACCGCGCAGGTGCGGGCCTACGCCAGGAAGGCTCGTGAACTGGGGCAGCGCGTCGAGCGCCATGTTCACCTTCCCGGAAGAACCGCGGAATTTGTACCGCTGCACGTCTTCGACGAACTCGAGCGGCAGGTGCTCGCTGCCAACGAGCTTCAGAAAAGTCTGATGCGGATCGAGGCTCGAGGAAACGACATTGGCGGTGAAGTAATCGCCGTTCTCGAGCACGACGCCGACGGCTGCGCCCTCCTTGATCAGGATCTTCGAGACGGGCGTCTGAAGACGAATCTCGGCGCCGGCTTCGCGCGCCGCCGCCGCAATCGCGTTCGAGATCGCGCCGGTGCCGCCGCGCGAGAGCCCCCACGATCGGAATGCACCGTCGATCTCACCCATGTAATGGTGCAGAAGGACGTACGCGGTTCCCGGCGATCGCACGCCGAGGAACGTGCCGATGATTCCGGACGCCGCCATCGTCGCCTTCAGGACGTCCGTCTCGAACCACTGATCCAGGAAATCGACCGCACTCATTGTCATCAACTGGATCTGGTTGTACTTGTCCGCCTCCGGGAGCGCCTGAAAGCGCCGTGCGAGGAAAAGCAAATCCTTGAGGCCGCGCGGATCGAGGGACGTCGGATCGGGCGGCGTCATGTTCAGGATGGGCTTGACGAACCTCCCCATATCGACCATCGCCTTGCCGTATTCGTCGTACGCCTCGGCGTCGACGCGCGAGTGGCGGGCGATCTCGCGTCTGGTGCGCGCGTGGTCGTTGACGCGCCACAGGTAGTCGCCATCCGGCATCGGCGTGAACGTGCCGTCGAGCGGCAGAATCTCCAGCCCGTGCCGCGGCAGATCGAGCTCGCGGATGATCTCCGGCCGCAGCAGGGACACCACGTAGGAGCAGACCGAGTATTTGAAGCCCGGGAACAGCTCTTCGGTGACGGCTGCACCGCCGACGAGGTGCCGGCGCTCGAGCACGAGCACCTTACGGCCCGCGCGGGCCAGATACGCGGCGTTCACCAGCCCGTTGTGGCCGGCACCAATCACGATTGCGTCAAAATGCATGGCCGATTGCCGATTGAAGACTGCCGGTTGACGATTGCCGAGTAATCGGCGATTGCGAGCTTACGCCAGGCCGGCGGAGCGGGTCTCGTTCCCGAGCAACAGCGCGTGAAGGTAAGCGGCGGGCCGCATGCGGGGCGTCATTATAATGCAGCATGCCCATCGGGACGGCCGTACACGAACGCACGTTCGCGCTCTGCGAAAGCCTCAACTACCGTGAGTGGTCCGGCTATTACGCCGTCAGCGCGTACGAAAACCATCACGAACACGAGTACAACGCGATTCGGAACGCGTCGGCGTTGATCGACGTCTCGCCGCTGTTCAAGTACATGGTCGCCGGCCGCGATGCCGCGCGGTTCGTGGATCGCCTGATCACGCGCGACGTGGCGAAGATGGCGGTGGGTCAGGTGTTCTACACGCCGTGGTGCGACGAGCACGGAAAGGTGATCGACGACGGGACCCTGTCGCGGCTCGACGATCAGCTCTTCCGATGGACCGCCGCGGACCCCAACCTTCGCTGGTTCCAGCAGAACGCGCACGGCTTCGACGTCCGGATAGACGATGTGTCCGAACAGGTTGCCGCGCTTGCGCTCCAGGGGCCGACCTCCGCCCGCTTGCTCCGCGCTGTCGCGCAGGCGGACGTCGATTCGCTGAAGTACTTCCGCGTCACGAGCGGCTCGATCGCACGCGTGCCGGTCGACATCTCGCGGACCGGCTACACGGGCGATCTCGGCTACGAGATCTGGATGCCTGCGGAGCGCGCGATCGACGTGTGGGATGCGCTGATGGAAGGCGGTCGCCCCTTCGACATCAAGCCCGCGGGAATGCTGGCGCTCGACGTTGCGCGGGTCGAAGCCGGACTCCTGCTGATCGAAGTGGACTTCTTCAGCAGCAAGAAGGCGCTGATCCCCTCGCAG
>JAICSD010000504.1 GCA_025937075.1 Vicinamibacteria bacterium
CGAACGTGCGGAACTCGTCGAGCCAGACGTCCACGCGCGTCGCGTCAGGGATCTTCAGATCGAACGGCGGATATTTCGGATGCACGAGCCCGTCGAGGCCCGGGACGGTGGCTTTCACCTCGGTGCCCGGTCCGTCCCACGTGCCGAACTCGCCGTAGCTCCGCACCGTAATGCCCGCACGCTTGGCGAAATCCCAGAGATAACCCTGGGGCGGCGCGGCGATGTTGCCGTACGGATTCCGCATCCGGTAGCCGCCTTCGCTGAGATACAGCCCCTCGCGCCGCCCGTAGTTCGCCGGCCACATCTTCTCGACGAAGTCGGTCGCGTACGCACCCGTCGAGAACGCGTGGCCGTCGTAACTGACCTCTGCATCCACGTAGAAGTTGTCGAACGTCGTGAAGGTGTTCGCGATTGCGTGCGCGTTCGGCGTCACCTCTTCGCCGAACAGCGTCAGGTTCGGATCACCGTTGGCCTTCGGCAGATCGCCCAGGACCTGGTCGTACGTGCGGTTCTCGCGAATCACGTAGAAGACGTACTTGATGGGCGACGACTCCCCGACTCGCCGCGGAATGGGCGAGGCACGCGGCGCGCCAGCGGGCTGAAGCCGGTGTGCCGCGGAGTACGGCGTCAACTCCCGAACCTGCGCAGAGTACCGCGCCAGGGCGGCTGCGTTCGGCACCGGCACCGCGGAGATCGCCCCCTGAAAGATGTTGCCCGTGTACTGGCCGTCCATACGCGCGCCGCCGGGCTGCGGGCCGCGCGGGTTCGCGCCGCCCGACAGTCCTTTGCCGTCCAGCACGAAGAAGCGCGTGCCGTCGCGATCGAAGAGCACACCCGTTGGGTACCAGCCGGCGGGCACGAATCCCGACACGCGGCTCTTTCCCGGGGTTGAAACGTCCGCGACCGCGACGAGATTGTTGTCCGCATTCGCGATGAGCAGCGTGTTGCCGTCCGGCGACAGCGCGAGCCCGTTCGGCGTGGATCCGACAGGGGCCTGTGCATCGAGCGCAACCGAGATCTGCTCGTTCGGCGTGCCGTCGCGCACGTCGACGACCCACACGGCATTCGTATTCGCGCAGGCGACGAACAAGCGGGCACCGTCTCTCGAAAGCGCCATCGCGTTGGGATGTTCGCCAACGGCGATCTCGCCCCGCGGGTCCAGCGTGGCCGCGTCGAACATCAGCACTTTCGATCCGCCCCACAGGGAGACGAACAGCGTGCGCCCGTCGGCCGACAGGATGCACGTATACGGCTCCGCGGGAAGCTCCGCGGTCGCGGCAATGCGGTTGCCATCCAGATCGATGAGGCGCACCATCTGGCCGTAGACCTGCGTCGCGTACAGCCACCGGCCGTCCGGGCTCACCGTGAGACCTGCGACGAAGCCGGCGTTCTCGATGCGCTGGCCGCCGGCATGCCGCTCGGGCGGTCCAAGGGAGATCGTGTCCTTCTGCGTCAGCTTCCCGGATTCCCACGAGAACTCGACGATCGAGTTATCGCTCGATCCTGATGCATAGAGACGCTTGCCGTCGGGATGCCACGCGAGCCCGAGCCACGAATGCTCCATCGGCGCGCGACCGATCACCTGCAGCGTCTTCGTGTCGAAGACGACGAGCGCGGGCTTCTCCCACCCCGTGCTCGAGATGACGATGAAGCGTCCGTCCGCCGAGGGGACCATGTTCATCGGCAGATCGCCCACGTGTACGTGCCGTCCGGCCGGCGCGATGCGCCATCCGTTGGGAAGCAGCGTCACGCCATGGCCTTCGTACCCGGGCCACCGCGGCGGCCGCGGACCCTGCTGGGCGAGCGGGACAATCGCCGCGGCAACGAACAACGTCAAGGTGAGGAGGAACGCAGCGCTGCGAGTCATGCGGACCAACGATATCAGGTCCGGAAAACGCCGACCAAGTCATCAGCGCCGTTATAGACTACTCCTGTCAACCAGAAGGGGGTACGGTGGCCAAAGCAAAACCAAGTCAGCAGAAGCGCGCGCGCGAGCGGGCCCGCCAGGAGCGACAGAAAGAGAAAGAGGCGCGGCGGCAGGAGAACCGGGCGCGCCGTGCTGCCGCCGGACCACGGCAGGTAGGGGACGAAGATCCCGATATCGCGGGCATCGTCCCCGGCCCCCAGCCGCCGCTGTGGGAAGACGAAGAAGGGGAAACGGAATGACGGTCAGCGCGTGAACTGAATCGACCTGACCACCTTCCTGAACACCGAATCGTAGTCGCTGTACTGATCGCGCGGCGCGACCCCGAGCACGTAGAAGAGGGTGCCGTCGCCCAGCAGCGCCGTGTTGACGTCGATTCGCTCCTCACTGCCGGTCACATCGGACACGTTCGAGAGAACGGTGTGCGCGCCTTGCTGGCCGCCGATCGTCGTGCGGCTGTAGCCCGAGGGGCGGCCCAGACGCGGATTGCTCTGCTGCAGCGACGCGATCAGCTCGTTCGTCGCCGTCTGCAGATCGTGCGTCTCGTTTCGCGCGACGCCAACCTCCACGCCATGCGTGAACACGCTCTGCCCGCTGACGTTTCCGTAGCCGCCCTGCGGAGCAAACGTCACCGCGTTACTGCCCGACAGCTCCTGCCAGTTCGCGGGGACGCTGATTCGGAACAGATCGCCCTCGTTGTAGGTCGTGAATTGCGATTCGGGCCGCTCTACGCGGCCGGTGGGCCGGGAGCCGCCACTCGTCGACGGACTGCGTCCCGCCCCCGTCTTCGTCGCCTGTTCGGTCGTCGGAGCGGGCGGCAGCGAACGCAGGTGCGATTGCACACTCTCGAAG